>JAYEKE010000164.1:14207-31675 GCA_034660915.1 Pseudomonadota bacterium | reverse complement strand
TGTACTTCCTGTTCCGCCGGCCCGGCTTTTGAAGGGGGCGGGGTGAAAAATGGCATGCGCGCTTCCCGGGGTGCCATTGAACAGGTACGGATCAATCCAGAGACCTATGAACCCATGGTTATCACCATCGGCAACCAGAAACCGCTGGGAATCTGCGGCTCCGGCCTCATTGATGCAGCAGCTGAACTCTTGCTGACCGGAATTATTGAACCCAACGGAAAATTTGACCGCACCTTAAAGACTCCAAGGATACGTGAAAGAGATAATGGCTGGGAATTTGTTCTGGTTTCGGCGGAACAGGCTGCCGAGGGAATTGGCGATATTGTCCTGACCGAAGGAGATCTTGACAATCTTATCCGCACCAAGGGGGCCATTTACGCCGGCTGTCGTATCCTGCTGGAAAGCGTGGGTTTGAGCTTCAACGATTTGGATCGGGTGATAATCGCCGGTGGCTTTGGCCAGTTTATTAATTTAGAAAGAGCCATTTTTATCGGTCTGTTACCTGAATTACCGACAGATAAATTCATGTTTGTGGGCAATGGAGCTCTCCTGGGTGCCAGGCTGGTTTCTTTTTCCCGAGAGATGATGAAGGATGCCCAGCGGGTTTCAGATATGATGACTAATATTGAACTGGCAAATAACATGAAATTCATGGATGAATATGTGGCGGCCCTGTTTCTGCCCCACACCGATACGGCCGCTTTTCCGGGCGTAATGAAAATGCTGGAAGAAAACAACTGAAAATCTTAATTCAACTTTCTGGTTTCCATTACCAGAACATATTACCGGGTGATTATATTACCACGAAGAACACGAAAGGCACGAAGGAAAGCAAATTTTTTCAAAACTTCGTGTTCTTCGTGCCCTCGTGGTGTCTATGTCATTGTTTTTCTGAAGTGCGAAACGCTAATATGTAAGCCAAGAGGTAATAAATTAATATGGGAAAATCTATCGCCGTTGCCGGTAAAGGGGGCACCGGAAAAACCACGCTTACCGGCCTCCTGCTCCGTTACCTGGCCGAAAAAGGACTGAAACCGGTTCTTGCTGTTGATGCTGATGCCAATGCCAACTTAAGTGAAGTTCTGGGAGTTGAAGTCCCCGGCACTATCGGCGACCTGCGGGAAGGAATGAAAACTGAAGTCCCCGCTGGCATGACTAAAGAAGCATATATGGAATACAACATCCAGAAGCTGCTGGTGGAAACTGGAACCTATGACCTGCTGGTCATGGGTTTGCCAGAAGGCGCGGGCTGTTACTGCTACGCCAACGCCCTGTGCAAAAAGTTCATTGATTTCATGATTAATGAATATGACTATGTGGTCATGGATAATGAAGCGGGGCTGGAGCACCTGAGCCGCTTACTGACCAAGGATATCGATCTGCTGATGGTGGTATCCGATCCCAGCCTGCGGGGCATCCGCACTGCCGGCCGCATCAAGGAATTGATTGAAAAGCTGCGCCTGAATATAAAAAAACTGGCATTGGTTATCAATCGAGCTCCTGAAGAGGGGATTTCCGCTGAAGCCCATCAGCTTATTGATCAACTTGGGCTTGAGCTGGCCGGAGTCATCCCGGAGGATCCTGCCATTGCCCAGTTTGACCGGGAGGGAAAGCCCTCGGTAGAGATCCCTGATGATGCTTTATCATACCGTAAATTAACCAAAATTATGGAAACAATTTTTCCCTTGTATTTACAATAAAAATCAACTATAAAATATATCCTTGTCCGTATCTAATATGCAGTATACAATGCTTTGTACTGGTAGTACAAATAACATATAAAGATAAAACAACCTTAAGGAAAGGAGAACAGAAACATGGCATTTGCAGCAGTGTCGGAAAAATATTCCGGCAAAATGAGAGAAATGGAAATTGGTGCCGGTGACAAGAAGGTGGTGGTTGGCGGACAGGCCAGCATGCCTTTTTGCTCATTCGATGGAGATCTAGGACAGAAACCAATCATCGCGATGGAAGTCTATGACGTGGTGGATGAGGATTGGCCGGTCGCAATAGTTGACCCTTTCAAGGATGTCATCAACGATCCGGTCGCCTGGGCGAAAAAGAATGTTGAAGATTATGGCGCTAAGATGATCTGCCTGCAGCTGGTTGGCACCGATCCCAACGGTGAAAACCGGGATGTCGATTATGCCGCCGACCTGACAAAAAAGGTGGCTGAAGCCATCTCCGTACCGTTGATGGTCTGGGGCAGCGGTAATGTGGAAAAAGATGGTGAGGTTCTGGCCAAAATATGTGAAGTCTGTGACGGGATGAATCTGCTGATTGGCCCGGCGGTGGAAGAAAATTACAAAAAGATTGCCGCTACTGCTTTGGGTTATAAACACGAGGTGGTTTCCCAGAGTCCCATCGACGTCAATATGGCCAAACAGATGAATATCCTGATCGGCAATCTGGGTCTGCCACTGGAAAATATCATCATGGAACCTTCAACCGGGGCTTTGGGCTACGGGGTTGAGTACACCTACTCGGTCATGGAGCGGATTTCCCTGGCCGCCCTGGCCCAGAACGATGAAAAAATGCAGTGCCCGATGATCAGTGATTTGGGCAAGGAATGTTGGAAATCCCGTGAAGTAAAATTGACGGATGAGGAAGAACCAGAGTTTGGTCCCGACATTGAAAAACGGGGCATTTTGTGGGAAGCGATGACCGCGATTGACATGGTACTCGCCGGTACTAATCTGCTGATCATGCGCAGCCCCCACGCGGTCAAGCTGACCGAAGAAATTATTGATGAATTAATGTAAATCTATTTTTCACTTATACAAAGCGGGCAAGAAGCCCGCGGGAGGTAGAATATGTCCAGAATAGTTATTGGTGCCGGTATCCGCGGATCACACGCGGTAGTTGATCGGGTCGAAGGCAAAGTTAACGCAGCTATTGAGAAATATGGAACGGATAAAGCAGTCGGTCTGCCCAATACCGCTTACTATCTGCCGACCATCTATGGCATCACCGGCATAAAAGTCGAGACCCTCGGCGATATGCCCGGAATAATCAAAAAATGTCGCGAGCTGCTGGCGGAAGTCCCGGCGGAAGAATGCTGGCTGCCCTATCTTGGCCCGGGGCTGGATTCAGGCATGGCTACCTGCTTTGCTTTTGATCTGGAAGAAACCCTGAAATATCTCGAAGACCCATGTCCTTACCTGGCAGGCAAAGAAGATCCGGAAGAAACCGATCCCGACATCTGGCTGGGAGCCGCCGACGATATCATTCTGCGGAAACGCGGCGTTGAGTTCGTTGACGGTTCAGCCCCTGGCTTTGCCGCCGTTGTCGGCGCCGCCAAGGATGTGGAAACCGCTGTAGCCATTGCCAAAGAGCTGCAGGAAAAAGGCATCTACGTGTTCATGGCCTCTAATAATGAACAAGGAACTAGTTTTGCCCAGCAATTGGTGGAAGGCGGCGTCCAGGTTGGCTGGGGTACCCGCCTGATACCTTTTGGCTTTGACCACTCAGCCGCCATCCACGCCGTCGGTTTTGCCGTCAAAGCAGCCTTGGTTTTCGGCGGCGGTCACTTGGCCGGCGATCATGTAGGCCTGCTGAAATATATCAAGAATCGTATCTTCGCCTTTATTCTGGCCTTGGGCCCAGTTTGCGATGAGCAGTTTGCGGCCGCTTGCGGTGCTATTAACTTTTCGGTTCCGACTATTGCCGATACCGATTTCCCTGAAGTTCTGCCCACCGGTGTCTGTACCTACGAACACGTGGTAACTAAAATTCCCCAGGAAGAAATTGCTACCAAGGGGATTGAAGTCCGCGGCCTGAAGATTACCGTGTCCAAAATTGATATTCCGGTTTCCTACGGTCCGGCCTTCGAAGGGGAACGAATCAAGAAAGACGCCATGCATGTTGAGCTTGGCGGCCCGAAATCCATGGGCTTTGAGTTTGCCTATTCCAAACCCCTGGATGAAGTTGAAGATGGCAAATTTGAAGTTATCGGCCCTGACCTGAATGACGTCGAAGCCGGCAGCCTGCTGCCCATCGGCATCTGGATTGAACTGGCCGGGCGTACATTCCAGGAAGATTTTGAGCCGATCCTTGAACGTCAATGTCACCATTTGCTGAACGGCGCCGAAGGCGTGCTCCATATCGGTCAGCGTGATATCGTCTGGATGCGGATTTCCAAAAAGGCTTTTGACGCCGGCTTTACCCTGAAAAATTTAGGTACTATCCTCCATGCCAAGATGCATAATGAATTTGGCTCCATCGTTGACAAAGTCCAGGTAACCATATATACTGAAGAAGCTAAGGTGAAAGAGTTGCTGGAAGTAGCTTCAAAAACCTGGGTTGAGCGTGACAACCGTCTCAACGATATGATCGATGAGACCACCGATACCTTCTATTCCTGCACCCTGTGCCAGTCATTTGCTCCGACTCATGTTTGTGTGGTCACCCCTGAACGTCCGGGACTCTGCGGTGCCTACAACTGGCTGGACTGCCGGGCATCCTATGAAATCAACCCCCACGGACCCAATCAGCCGATCGAAAAAGGCGAAACCATTGATGAGCGCCTGGGTCAGTGGAAAGGGGTTAATGCATTTGTTGGTCCCGCCTCTGGTAATGCCTTTGAAAATTTTTCCGGTTATTCGATCATGGAAGATCCCATGACCTCCTGCGGCTGCTTCGAAGCTATTGGCGCCTGCCTGTTCGCGGCTAATGCCATCATGGTGGTTGACCGGGATTACACCGGCGAAACTCCTTGCGGCATGCCGTTCTCTACCTTGGCCGGTACCGTTGGCGGTGGCCTGCAGACTCCGGGATTTGTCGGCATCTCTAAATTTTATGTCGGCAGTAAAAAATTCATCTCAGCCGAAGGCGGCATCAAACGACTAGCCTGGCTGCCAAAAGCGCTGAAAGAAGCATCAAAAGAAATGCTGGAAAAACGTGGTGAGGAGATTGGTATCCCCAATTTCTATGACATGATCGCCACCGAAGAAAACGGCTGTACTGAAGAAGAAGTGATGGCCTTCATGACCGAAGTTGGACATCCGGCCCTGGAGATGGATCCGTTGATGTAGCAAATGGTACTTAAATAAGGAATTTTATCTGGTCCAAGGGAATCCTGTGAAAATCAGGAGCGGACCCGCCGCTGTGATCGGGGACGAAAGCCGTAACAAACCACTGAGCATCCATGTTTGGGAAGGTACGGCGAGTAGGACGATCCGTCAGCCAGAAGACCTGGCCGGATATAACATTTTCCTCATCTCTCTTCGCGGTTTACAGGAGAGTGGGGGGCAGCAATCAAACCAAATACGAAAGGAGATAAGTGAATGGGACTCACTGGAATCCAAATTTTCAAAATGCTCCCCAAAACTAATTGTAAGGAATGTGGCAGCCCCACATGTTTGGCTTTTGCCATGCAATTGGCAGCGGGTAAAGCTGAGCTGGACAAATGTCCATACGTATCCGATGAAGCCAGAGCTCAACTGAGTGAAGCCTCAGCGCCACCAATTCGTGGAGTGGGAATCGGCACCGGCGACAAGGCGGTTAAAATCGGGGAAGAGCTGGTCATGTACCGGCATGAAAAAACCTTTATTAATCCCACTGCCGTTGCCGTGCTGGTAACCGATGAGATGGCCGACGATGAAGTGAATGCCAAAATCAACAATCTCAATACCGTTTCTTTTGAGCGGGTCGGCCTGACCCTTGAACCCAACCTGCTGGCGGTTAAAAACACCAGTGGTGATGCCGGTAAATTTGAAGCCCTGGTGAAAAAAGCCCTGGGAGCGACGGAAAAAGGTCTGATCCTGATCAGCGATGATCTGGCAGCCCTGGAAGCTGGAGCTAAAGCGGCCAATGACAAGAAAGCCCTGCTCTATGCCGCCACCGCTGACAATGCCGACAAGGTAGCAGCAATAGCCAAAGAAACCGGTTCATCGGTAGTCGCTAAAGGTGATTCTGTTGAAGCGGTATCCAACTTCACCAAAACCATCGTTGATGCCGGGGTCAAAGATATCGTTCTGGATACCAGTGCCGGCAACCTGAAACAGATGTTCTATGACAACCACCAGGTACGACGGGCGGCCCTGAAAGCCAAAAACAAGGACCTTGGTTTTCCGACCATCAACATGGTCTGCGACCTGACCGACGATCCTTACAAAGAAGCCCTGTACGCGGCTATCTCCATTGCTAAATACGGCGGCATCGTGGTCATGAGTGACGTGGACAAAGAGCGTATGCTGCCGTTGCTAGTTCAAAGACTGAACCTTTACACCGATCCGCAGCGTCCAATGCTCATGGATGAAGGCATTTATGGAATCAATAAGCCTGGACCTGATTCTCCAGTCATCATCACCACCAACTTCGCCCTTACTTATTTTATCGTCTCAGCGGAAGTGGAAGCCAGCCGGGTACCTACCTGGTTGCTGATTATGGACGTGGAAGGGATGTCTGTTCTGACTGCCTGGTCTGCCGGCAAGTTTGTTGCCGATGCCATGGCACCGTTTACGGTCAAGAGCGGTATTACGGAAAAGGTAAACCATAAAAAGATCATCATTCCTGGTTATGTCGCCCAGATTTCCGGTGAATTTCAGGAAGAGCTTGGGGATGAATGGGAAGTGATCATCGGCACCCGCGAGGCCGCTGACCTTCCTGCTTTCCTGAAAAAAATGACAGGTGCCTAGGTAAGGTTTTTAATCAGATAGGAGCCGGAAACAGACGGCTCCTATCTTTTTTATCCAAATAACAAGAATATAAAACAGTTCTATTTGTTTAACGGAGGCTAGAAAAAAATGGCAAAAGTACTCGCACTTGCTGAAAGTATCAACATCATGTCGAAAAGCATCGGTCCGGCGATCAAGGAACGTGATCCGAAACCAGTCCAGAAGATGGCCATTGAACAGGAAAAAGCCGGAGCTGATTATCAGGATCTCAATTTGGGGCCGGCACGAAAAGGCGGAGATGAGATGATGGCCTGGCTGGTAAAAACCGTTGAAGAGGTATCTTCACTGCCTCTGGCTATGGACAGCACCAATCATACCGCGATTATCGCCGGCTTGAAAGCAACTAAGAATCCGGAAGACGCGATCGTCAACTCCATCACCGCCCAGCCTGACAGTCTGACCACCAGGATGCCGATTGTCAAAGAGTTTAACTGTAACTTTGTCGCCCTGACTCTCAGCGAAGAAGGTATTCCCCGGGATGTCAATGAGCGGGGCATGTGCGCGGCTGAGATCTACAACAAAGCCCTGGAATATGATATTCCGGCGGAAAAAATGTGGATTGATCCCATCGTCCTGCCGGTCTGTGTTGATCCCGGTCAGGTGGCCTCTTTCCTGGAATTCCTGCCCCTGATTCCTGATTTTGCCCCGGGCGCCAAGTCAACCTGCGGCCTTTCAAATATTTCCAACGGAACGCCGACGGAGCTGCGTCCATATTTGAATCGTGGCTACCAGGCCATGCACAAATATCTGGGTATTTACTCATCTATTGTTGATGCCTATGACACGGAGATGATTGCTTTATGTCACGATGAAATTCCGGCAGTAGATGAACTTACCAGGAAACTTATGGAAGGCGAGGACGTGGATGAAAAATCACTGGGCGTTGAACTGCAGGTTTATTACCGCAGCATCAAATGCTGCAATGGTGATATCCTCTATTCCCATTCCTGGATCGAAGACCTGGTGGATAAATACAACAAAGACTGGTATAAATAAATCCAGATAGTTTATAATGACTCAAAATAGTAAAAAAGCCGTACGTTATAACATAACGTGCGGCTTTTTCTTGCCGACAATTCAGAAAAAAATTCATGTTTATTTTTTGAAATTACGCTTCAACCGGCTGATGCTCCCTTATCCAGCGGGCAATTTTCTGTTTATTGAAGCGCCAGAACTTGCTCACCTTATAACCCGGAAGAATCCCCTTCCTGGCCATATAATTAACATTATCTGGACTGGTATCAAGCATTATCGCCACATCAACACTGCCAATTTCCCGATCTGATCGGACAATCTTCATCAGATCTCACCTCCTCCAAAGTCTATTTCTATTTTCTATCCTTAACTAAAAATCTTTTCGGCAGGATATTTCTAATTCTTTAGCATTTCCTTAGGATAAAGATAGTAACTAAATAGTTTCTTGTCAATAATAAAAAAAGTTATGGAAAAATCTCCATAACTTTTTTTATGCCATAATGGCTAAGCGAGATAAAAAGGTTGGTGGAGCTGAACGGGATCGAACCGTCGACCTCTTGACTGCCAGTCAAGCGCTCTCCCAGCTGAGCTACAGCCCCGAATTTTTTTCCATCCCTCAAGTTTTAGCGGAAGATTTTCTTATCACAGACAGCGTTACCTTGTCAATAGTCTAATTTTCCCTAATGATTCGCCTTCTTGTCGCCCTGGTTTGCACCTTCTGAGCGACAGCGAGGAAGTGCCCTTCTAGACAATTTATTCCTCTAGAACACCCGGCATAATCTTGATTTCCGCCACCTGCCGCAGGCGATTGCGTAAACCATTAAGCTCTTGATATTCTTTATAACGCTGTAACTGGCTGTAAATTTGCTCTTTATCAGCCGCGACGTTATCCTTGTTTTTCTCCTCCAGGATTTTTTCCTTCAACTGCACCAGATAGGTAATCCCCTGATATTCCAATGGCTGAGGATAAAGAGGATGTTCACTATCAAGGGCAAAAACCTTGGCACTCAGTTGTTTATCCATCCCTATTTTAGGCACATAACCACTTCCCCGGCTAAATAAACCAGTATAATCTATCTTCAGCTTGTGAATGGCTGCGACATCATCAAGGTTCTTCTTCTCTTTGGCCTCGGTGAGCATAGCAACAGCCAGTCTTTTCACCTTGGCCTGAGCCTGTTCCAGCTGATAGACCTTTTTGACCTCTTCGGCCACTTGTTTGAATTTCGGGAGATAACTTTTCTGGATTTCTTTGACCATAAAAAGATAACTGTTTTGCTGCGGATTTTCCACCCGGGCCATGGTTCCAACCGGGGTTGAAAAAACCTTGTCAGCCAAAACTCTATCTGTACCAATACCTTTAATACTTTCTTTTTGGGCAAAAAAGCCGGTTTCCAATACCGGATCTGATAGAGTTGCCGCCTTTTCCATGAATGTTTCCGGGGTTACATCATTAAGGTGAACAGCTACCTGATCAATAGCTTGCTTCACCAGTTGGGGTAACCGTTCCTGCACCAGTTGAGCCCGAATATCTTTCTTCACTTCATCCAGACCCTTCGTATAAGCGGATTTATGCTCATCAACTTTAATCACATGATAACCGAATCGGGTACGTACCGGTGTCTGGGTAAAAGTCCCGACGCTCAGATCGAAGGCCGCATCTTCAAAAGATTTCACCATCGCCCCCCGACCAAACAAACCAAGCTCTCCACCTCGGCTGGCCGACGGACCTTGTGAATATTGCTTGGCAAGAGCGGGAAAATCCTGGCCTTGCTTCAATTTTGCAATAATTTCCTGGGCTTTAGTCTTCGCCTCGTCCCAGGCAGGTTCAGGGTCATCCTGGTTAACTTTAAAGAGAATATGACTAGCCTTAACCTGCTCGGGAACTACATAGTCTCCCAGGTGATCTTCATAATATGTGGCAACATACTTGTCACTGATAACAATCTTCTTTTCCACTTCGTGGGAATCAACTTTTACTGCCACTATATCGCGTTTTTCCGGAACCCGGAAATCCTCCTCATGAGCAGCAAAATATTCGGGCAAATCTTTATCGCTAACTTTTATCGAAGAGGAATAGTTTTGCGGATCCAGTTTTACCATATCCAGGGAAATTTTTTCCTTTTGCTGGCGATAGAGCTGCCCTACTTCCTGGCTGGTAACTTTGGCACCGGAACTGAATAATTTCCGCAGTTTGTCGAGCAACAGGTCATCCCGTAAACTGATTTCAAAATCAGCCGGGGTCAAATGGTTATAGCGCAATAACTGCCGATAGAGCTGCGGGTCAAAGGAACCGTTATTTTGAAAGGCAGCCATCCCGGCAATACTGGCCTGAAGTTCTTCATCGCTGACGTCCAATTTAAATTTACGGCCATAATCCAGCATCAGCTGCCGATCAATCATACTGTTCAGTGCCTGTTGTTTCAGTTTGAGTTGAGCCGCCATTTCCGAGCTAAACTGATCTTTATACTGCTGCTGATATCTTTGCAGCAACCGGTCATAGGCTGCGGAAAAATCTTTAGCTATTATAGCGCTGCCATTAACCGTGGCTACCACATTCCGCTTCTTGGCGGTCATGCTGCCCACGCCCCAAAAGGAAAAAACCAGTATAATAACAAAGAACGCCAACTTGACGATCCAGGATTTAACATTTTTTCTCATGTAGCGTAACATTATTGAAAACACCTGCCCTGTAAGTGGTTAAAAGACGACTAGTTATAGGTAATATGAGAGAAAAAAGCAAGGTTTTTAAGTCATCAGGAAACCCTGCGGCCTCAAAATTATCTTGACATTTTTATCAAATTCTATCTGTCTGTAATGGCGGATAAAGTTAAATATATAACCTCAACTTTCTGGTAAATATTCGGCCACTTTTCAAAAAAGCAGTAATACTTATTTTTTTGTCTCGCGCCCGTTCGCTTCGCTCACTCAAGACGCCAAGAGCGCAAAGAAAAACGACTGACGATATGGCAAGTTGAACTCTTCGCGGTCTTTGCGGCTTTGCGAGAAAATTAAAAAAATTGACTGAATAATTACAAGAATTTGCCAATTTATAAACAAAGTCGAATGCTTACACTTTCTGACTTGCATTACCAGGGATATACTGCCGGATGTTAGGACTTGGCTCATAGCGGTATTGGCTACCGGCTCAATTTTTGACCTCATTTACGATGTCTGTCCTGCTTGCGCTTTTTCCAGGCGGGGCGCGCTGGCCGGGATGACATCTTCTCGTCCTCACCGCCAACCCTGGCCACAACCAGGCGGCCATTGATCATGAGATTGGAAAAGGCGTGTAGAACCTCAGCCTCAGAACGGCTGTCAGCCTCAAGCAAACTGAAGTTTTTCATAATCTCGATACGACCAACCCGGACTCGGGAACCTCCCACGGTAGCATCATTAATCTCGCCGATAAGACGACCGGGATTGACCCCGTCCCTTCTGCCGACATTGAGATGAAAACGAGTAAACTGTTCCCGGCCCTTAGTGTCGGTCGGGTAGCGTTTATCGCTGGCCTTTCCTTCACTGCGTTCATGTCGGCCTTTCGCTTCCCGCTCCCTGATATTGAAATCAGGAGCATGCCGGTAAGAGCGTAAAATCGGAGCAAACTCGGCCATGACAAAACGCTTGATCAATTCATCCCGCTCCAAAGAAGCCAGGTCTTCCACAATAGCCGGCAAGAAGGGCTCAATAAGGTTGTTATCGATCTCCCTTTTTTTGAGTTTGTCGAGGTAATCCAGCATCCGCAACTGGCAGATCTCCTGACCAGAAGGAATCCGGCCCAACTCAAACCTTCTCTTAAGCTGCCTTTCAATCTGTTTGAGCTTATACTTTTCCCGCGGCTGAATGATAGCGATCGAAATCCCCTCTTTACCGGCCCGTCCGGTGCGACCGCTGCGATGTGTATAGCTGGAGCCATCATCGGGCAGATTATAGTTGATCACATGGCTGATATCCTTGACATCAAGACCCCGGGCCGCGACATCGGTGGCCACCAGCAGTTGCAGATTCCGTCGCCGGAACTTGTGCATAACTTCATCACGCTGCCCCTGAGAGAGTTCGCCGTGCAGGGCATCGGCATTGTAACCATCTTCGATCAGCTTTTCGGCTATCTCCCGGGTCTCATGACGGGTACGACAGAAGATAATGGCATAGATGTCAGGATTGCTGTCGGCAATCCGTTTCAGAGTCTGGTAACGGTTTTTCGCCGCTGTCAAGTAGTAGAAATGATTGACATTCTCGATTCCCTGATTACGTTCCCCGATCGTTACCTCGACTGGGTTCTTCATATACCGGTTGGCGATCGTGACCACCTCGCGCGGCATGGTCGCCGAGAAAAGAATGGCCTTTTTACTTGCCGGAGTTGCCGCCAGGATAGCATTCAGATCCTCCTGGAAACCCATCTGCAGCATTTCGTCAGCTTCATCCAGAACCACTGCCCGAATAGCCGTAATATCGACTTTTCTTTCATCAATAAAGGCCAGGAGGCGGCCGGGGGTGGCCACGATAATTTGAGCACCCTGCTGTAATTGCCGACTCTGAGTTACAATACTGGCACCACCGTAGACCGCAACAATCTTCACTCCCGCCAGATAACGGGAAAAGGTGTGCAGATCCCTGGTTACCTGGACACAGAGCTCCCGGGTCGGGCAGAGAATCAGAGCCTGAGTTTTCATTTGTGCCCGATCGAGCAACTGAATGAGAGGTAACCCATAGGCTGCGGTCTTGCCGGTTCCGGTCTGGGAAAGGCCGACAAGATCGTCCTTCAGCTTGAGAAGACGAGGGATTACCTCTTCCTGAACCGGCGTTGGGACAATAAAGCCCAGCCGGTCAAGACCTTTGAGAAGATCGTCATCCAAACCAAGTTCAGCAAATGATAACATAGAGACATTACTCCTAAATTCAGATTTCATCACATCGGGGCTGACCAATAACACACAAACAGGAAATAATGTAGCGATAAAACCAACAGGTCAGCAGAGAAGGGTCATGGAAGAGTAATCAGTATATGGCGTATGCAAAGGATTCCCGGCAGCATAAAAGCAGAGAACTTCAGGCTGCTGGCGGTCGGAAAAAGCCAGGAGGGTAGAGGATGTGGTTCCATATTCATCCAGTTTCACATTAAATCCCTGGGGAGGAATTGATTCCTGGGGGATGGAGGTACGCAGCATTTTTCTGAACCCGGACATGATGCAATTCATATCTATCATTTCTTTGGTCCAACCATTGAATTGACGCCGAGCCATTCGACTTTTAAGCGTCTGATCATCAACCAGGGGACCATTACCAATAAAATAAAATCCGGGGGATAGGGAAACTTCCTCAAAAGCAGGATAATTACCGGCAATAAAACCACCAGAGCAGGTCAGGACCAGGAGATTAAAGGGGTTGTATTGAGCTAAATCGACAGCCAGCAACCACTGCCTGGCAGCGGAGAGGGAATCATGTTGAATAAGATCAAAAACCAAATGTCCCCGGGATACTTTACGATCATCAGGTGGCAAACCATTCCAGTGATTGGTTAATAAAACCAACAATCCACTTTGATTACACGCCCACCAGCTCCCTCCTGACATCTCATCTACGGGTGCCAGCCAGCGATTTGAACCGCCATTGGTGAAAACACGTGGAGAAGTGGCTGACCGCGCCAAAAATTCATCACGGTTATTGCCAATAATAACCGGCCACTCTCTGGCAACCCGGTAGGCCAGCAGAATTGTGCACATTTATTCCCATCCAGCAACCGGCAAAACTACGTCGGGCATGATACCCTGATTGCGGTTGAATATATAGCAACGATGAATCATCCCAACATTTCTTTCACTTTGCTGAAAAAACTTTTATGCTGCGGCTGGGTTTCTTCGCCGCATTCACGGGCAAATTCCCCCAGCAATTCCCGCTGCCGCTCAGTCAGATTTGTCGGGGTTTCCACCACCACCTGGATGATTTGTTCTCCCCGGCCATAACTCCGCAGATGCGGAACCCCCTGATTTTTAAAATGATACAAATGGCCGGACTGGGTTCCGGGAGCTATTTTTAGCGTCTGCCTGCCTTCCAGAGTCGGAACCATAATTTCATCCCCCAGAGATGCCTGGGAAAAACTTATGGGAACCCGACAAATAATATCATCTCCTTCGCGAACAAAAATGGGGTGATCTTTAACATTGATAACCACATAAAGATCCCCCGGTGGGCCGCCCTTCAAGCCGGCGCTTCCTTCACCAACCATTTTAAGCCGCGAGCCGGACTCAACCCCGGCCGGAATTTTGACCGAAAGGTTTTTTTCGCCGGCAATCCTGCCAGTACCTTTACAATTTTGACAGGGATTGCGAATAATTACTCCTTCTCCATGGCAGGTAGGACAGGTCTGGTTAACACTGAAAAAACCCTGCTGAAAACGAACCTGACCATGACCATGGCAGGTTCCACAGGTCTCCGGCTGACTGCCGGCAGCCAGACCGGAACCATTGCACTCAGAACAGGGGACCTGGCGCGGCAACCTGATTTTTGCTTCAGTCCCAAAAACTGCTTCTTCAAACTCAATATCAAGAGTATAGCGCAGGTTTTCCCCGCTACGGGCGGAAGAGCGGGCACGACCGCCGGCGGAAGCTCCAAAAACATCACCAAATAAATCACTGAAGATATCGCCGAAATTACCAAAACCATCAGTACTGAAACCGCCTCCCGGGAAACCGCCGCCATTCCCGCTCACACCGGCATGGCCAAATTGATCATAGGCAGCCCGCTTCTGAGAATCAGCAAGCACTTCATAGGCTTCAGTAAGCTCTTTAAATTTATTTTCGGCTTCTTTATCTCCAGGATTTTTATCCGGATGATATTGGAATGCCAGCTTACGGTAAGTCTTTTTAAGTTCCAGTTCGGAGGCATTACGATGTACCTGCAATACCTCATAATAATCACGCTTCAAATCATTTTCTCCTGCATTTCATCATCGTGCAGCCGGATGGAAACCGCAAACAAAATGAGACCACAGAACACAAGCGGAAAATTGCCGCCTATGACCTGTGGCCTGTTTTCTGCATTTATTTGTTTTCGTCGTTAACTTCTTCAAAATCAGCATCAACCACTTCATCATCAGCACCGGCTTCACCGGTTTCGCCACCTTGCTCCGCCTGGGCTTCCGTGGAAGCCTTGGCATACATGGCTTCCGCCAATTTATGGGATGACTGGGTCAAAGTGTCAAGAGCAGCTTTAATGGCCTCAGTATCACTGCCATCTTTAACCGATTTCAACTGATTCAAGGCAGACTCAACATTACCCCGTTCCTCGGCTGAAATTTTATCACCTATTTCCTTAAGAGATTTTTCACTGGTATAGATAAGGGTATCAGCCTGGTTACGAAGATCTATCAACTCTCGTTTCTGTTTATCTTCCTCCGCGTGAGCTTCCGCGTCCTTGACCATCTTGTCAATCTCTTCCTCGCTTAAACCACTGGAAGCCTTGATCTCAATGGACTGTTCTTTCCCGGTGGCTTGGTCTTTGGCCGAGACATGAACAATACCATTGGCATCGATATTAAAGGAAACTTCAATCTGGGGAGTACCGCGCGGGGCCGGCGGAATACCAACCAAGTCAAATTTGGCCAGGGTTTTGTTGTCAGCCGCCATTTCCCGTTCTCCCTGCAGCACCAGAATACTGACAGCCGTCTGACTATCAGCCGCGGTGGTAAAAATCTGGCTTTTCTTCGTCGGGATGGTAGTATTCTTTTCAATCAGCTTGGTCGTCACCCCACCCAGGGTTTCAATCCCCAGAGAAAGAGGGGTTACATCCAGCAACAGCACGTCCTTTACCTCCCCTTTGAGGACACCACCCTGAATAGCGGCGCCAATAGCCACCACTTCATCAGGATTAACGCCTTTGCTGGGCTCCTGGCCGAAAATCTGTTTCACTTTCTCCTGGACGCTCGGCATCCTGGTCATTCCGCCCACCAGGATAACTTCACGAATATCAGCGGCGGCAACACCAGCATCTTTCAAGACCTGCATACAAGGCTGTTTCACCCGGTCAATCAGATCTTCTACCAGACCTTCCAGAACACCCCGGGTAAGTTTCATATTCAGATGTTTCGGACCACTGGCATCAGCAGTAATAAAGGGCAGATTAATATCGGTTTCCCGGGAACTGGAGAGCTCACATTTGGCTTTTTCCGCCGCTTCTTTCAAGCGCTGCAAGGCCATTTTATCATTCCGCAGATCAATGCCCTCAGTTTTGCGAAATTGTTCGGCAATATAATCTAAAACCCGCTCATCAAAATCCTCACCGCCGAGGAAAGTATCACCATTGGTGGCTTTGACTTCAAAAACTCCGTCACCTAATTCCATAATCGAAATATCGAAAGTTCCGCCGCCCAGGTCAAATACCGCGATTTTCCCCTCAGCTTTTTTATCCTCACCATAGGTCAGGGAGGCAGCCGTTGGTTCATTAATAATTCTCAAGACATTCAGCCCGGAAATCTTACCGGCATCTTTAGTGGCCTGGCGCTGGCTGTCATTAAAATAGGCCGGCACCGTAACTACAGCATCAGTCACCGGTTCTCCCAGATAATCCTCCGCTGTCTGTTTCATTTTCTGCAAAATTATGGCGGATATTTCCGCCGGGCTGTACTCCTTGTCTTTGACTTTAACCCAGGCATCCCCATTTTTTGCTTTGACAATCTTATAGGAAACCTTCTTAATCATCTGTTGAACCTGAGGAGCGTCAAATTTACGCCCAATCAAGCGCTTCACTGCAAAGATGGTCTGTTCTGGATTGGTAACGGCTTGGCGCTTGGCCAACTGACCCACCAGCCGCTCACCCGACTCGGTAAAGGCGACCATTGAAGGCGTGGTTCGTCCACCCTCCGCATTGGTAATAACTTTTGCCTCTCCACCCTCCATAACACTGACGCAGGAGTTGGTGGTTCCCAGATCTATACCTATTACTTTACTCATGTTATCCTCCTTGATTTTGTATATACAGCCAGCCAGGCACCTGCCTGGACGACTGACACTATTATGTGTATATAATTTTACACCTACCTGAATTGAGCAACCACAGGGGGTTGCCCCTACTTATTTATTATCAAATTTCTTATCTTTACTTTGGGCCTTGGAAACCGTCACCAGGGCAGGACGCAGGAGCCGGTCATGGTAAATATAGCCTTTCTGATGTTCGGCAATAACGGTGTTAGGTTCATGCTCAGCAGCCTCCTGATGCATCATGGCTTCATGAAAATTGGGATCAAATTTTTCCCCATAACAGGTCAGGCAAACAACCCCCATTTTTTCAAAAATAGAAGAAAACTGCTCAAGAATCATGTTGATTCCATCAATAATCATCTTCGAATTATCCCCCGCGCCTCCATGCTCAAGGGCCCGTTCGAGATTATCTTTGATCGGCAAAATCTCCCGGATAAACTCTTCCTTGGCATAGCGGGCAAATTCTTCTTTTTCTCTCGTGATCCGTTTACGGAAATTCTCCCCGTCCGCCTGCAGCCGCAAACTCCGTTCCTGCAAGGCTTCTTTTTCCTGCTGCAACTGCGCGTTTGACTTTTTTAGCTGTTCATTCTCCCGGGCCAGTTCTTCCACACTCATATCCTGGTCCGGAGAATTCTGTGCTTCATCATTATTTTGCTGCGCTGCAGTTTCAGCGGAAATTTTTGTTTGCTGTTTTGCCATAACCTCACCTTCATACTCAAATTCGGGAGCTTTGCCGGCCCCCTTTACTGGAATCATTACCATTAAATATCATGCCTTTCTCGCAGCCTATTACTGACAGCCTAACTATCATCCATTAGCTGGTTAATAACTTCGGCCGTATACC
>JAYEKE010000164.1:0-14107 GCA_034660915.1 Pseudomonadota bacterium | reverse complement strand
CATTAGCTGGTTAATAACTTCGGCCGTATACCGTACCAGGGGAATAATTCGGGAATACTCCATCCTGGTGGGACCGATAATCCCAATTTTCCCCATCGGCTGCCCTTCCTGACCGTAATCCGCCATAACCACGGAACAGACACTCATTTCTTCACACTGATTTTCCACCCCGATAAAAACCCGAAGCTGTTCCCCTTTCTGCGCCTCATCAAGCAATTTAACCATAATATTTTTTTCTTCAAAGGCCCGGAACAGTTGTTTCATTTTATCGAAATCAGCAAACTCAGGATGTTCCAGGATGTTCAGTTTGCCGTCAATCATAATCTCAGAATCATCACCTACCCGCTGATCAAGCATCTTCTGACTCAATCGAAGCACCTGAGAAATCATGCTGTCATAAACATCTTTATCCGCTTTCATCTGCGAAAATATTTTACGCTTCACCCCCTCCAGAGTCAAGCCATCCACCATTTGATTAAGAAAATTGGAAAACCGGTTCAAATCATCCTGAGCAAAAACCGTGTCCACCTCAAACAGGACATTCTGTACCGACCCTGATCCCGAAACCATTACTGCCAGAATCTGGCGATCATTCAAGCTGACAAAGCGGATATGCTTCAATGTCGTCTGATTAAAATGCGGCAGACTGACAACACTGACATAAGGCGCCAATTGAGACAGGGCCATAATTCCATCTTTCAACATCTCTGCCATGTTACCCCGATGTCTGGCACAGGCCATCCTGATTTTTTCCTGCACCGTCTCCGGCAACTCCGGGCCTTCCATCAAATGATCAACATAGTAACGGAAACCCTTGTCCGTGGGGATCCTGCCGGCAGAAGTATGCGGCTGGCATAGCAGACCCAAGTCCTCCAAATCCGCCATAACATTGCGGATAGTCGCGGGACTGAGATTAAAAGCCGTGTTCCGGGAAAGTGTTCGCGAACCAACCGGCTCCGCTGAGCAGATATAGCTTGAAACAATCGCATCCAGAATACGATCATATCTTTCCGTCAGATTTTCCATGGGGACCCTTCTCCTAGTATTAGCACTCATCAACATAGAGCGCCAACATTGCTAAAATAGCAATGCCGGTTTTATTTGTCAAGGCTGATAATGACGACTGGAATACTGATGCAAGGATTTTTTACCATGATCAGGAGGAGGGGTTAAAAATACCACCAAAGGCTGGCAGTAAAAAAATGAAAAAGCGGGGATATCCCCGCTTTTTCATGAATGCTGGATAATAATTTCTGGCAAACAATCAACTATTATATTTAAATGACAGTTTTACTTTAGCCCGATAGGCAGCCACTTCTCCGTTCTCAATCTTGACATCCAGCTCCGATACTTCGGCAACCCGCAAATCCTGCAGACTGCCTTTTGCCTTCTTCACCACATTTTTGACTGCTTCTTCCCAGGATTTGGGACTGGTACCCACCAACTCAACAACCTTATAAACACTATCATCCATGGCTTGACCTCCATTGTGGTTGGGCTGCCGGAAAATGTTTAATTTTCCATTACAACCATTGATTTTTCAGATACAAACCGACCTGATATCTATTAATTAAAACAAGCTATCCTCCACCTCCTTCCCCCCGGATCAGGTCCTTTATTATCCTCACCTTACTCTTTCAACAAAACACATAAAACCCTGTTTGTCAAGAAAAGGAAGGCATAAAATCTTTAAAGACCATCAAAAAAGCATGGGGTTTTCTGGCGGAGAAGAATCAAGTTCAATTTCCAGTTCAGCTTTATCATCCATGTCCATATTCCGATCCAGGAGAAAATAGCGCTCAAAAACCTTATTGTAATTAGTCCAGATAGCGCTATTCTCCCTTTGCCCGGAACAAAATACGGCAATAGAGTTCAGTTTGGCATCTAAATCATCCAGGTAGTGCAGCATAACGGCTTCGGGAATTTTAGGACGTTTTGGTGATCCCCATTGATATTCACCATGATGACTGAGAAGCAGATGCTCAATCAACATCAACAGGGATGGAGGGAATCCGGAAATTTTTGCGGCCTTTTCCCTGACCATTTCAACCCCAATAACAATATGACCCAGCAACCGGCCCCTGGAAGTATAACCAAAGGATTTTTCATAGCTGAGCTCTTCAACTTTGCCGATATCATGCAGCAAGGCTCCGGCAACCAGCAAATCCTGGTCAAGATACGGATAAAGGGGGGCTGCCTGTTGGGCCAATTGAAGCACCCCGACGGTATGTTCCAATAATCCCCCCAGCCAGGCATGATGCATGGATTTAGCTGCCGGGGCCAGTTCAAACCGACCCTGAAAATCTTTATCCCGCAGAAAAAACTCCTTCAGCAACCGAACCAGCCACTCGTTTTTCACCTCTTCCACCGCACTTCGCAATGCCAGCTTCAGATTGCCGATATTTTTCTCTGTCTGCGGCAGAAAATCCCGCGGGTCCACTTCCCCCTGAAATGGTTCAAGGTGAAAAACGTTCAATTGAAGTATCCCCTGGAAAGATACCACCCGCCCTTTGATCAGAACATAATCATTTTCGTTGAACCGGTCGCGAAATGCCTCAACATTATCCCAGATATGGGCGTTCATTTCGGCACTCTTATCCCTAATTTTCAAGGCAATATATTCCTTGTCTTTACGGGAACGAGCCACTGACTTACGCACCACCAGCACAACGGTTTTCACATTTTGGTGTTCCTGCAAATCTCCAAGGTAGAGTTTCACCAGATTTTCTCCATTATCACACACCTAAATTAAGCGATTAGCTTTTAGCAGTTAGCTATTAGCAGTTAGCTATTAGCTCAATAATTACAAGATGTTTAATATCACCCACCGTTAATATCACCGTAAACATTCGACTACGTTTTCAGAAAAGATAAAAATACTCTCACAGAGGCACAAAGTCACAGAGAACCCCAGTCATTTGCCCTCTGTGACTCCATGTCTTCATGGTAAAATTTTTTTTGCCCTGCGTCCTGAATTTGTGATAATTCACTTTCCCGCCTTCCTTCGCCTGCGCTCCGTACTGGTTTGCACGTTTGCTTCGCCGTGCTTCGCGGGGGGACACTCTTGACTATCGCTCGCCCAGTGGAGAAACAGCTTGAATTTGCTTTTAACGCGAAACTCAAGAATGTCCCCAATCACGGTGACCCCGCTTCCAATTTCCCCCGCCCTCCTGAAGGTACTGAAGGATTTATCTTCCTGCCTCTCCAAGAGTCAAGAGCAGACCTGACCCCCTTTGACTTCTCTAATCATCATAAAGCCCTGATTTTTAAAAGCTAATTGCTAATGGCTAACCGCTAATAGCTCAGCTTAGGACACATTATGAACTGAAAAATGATCATAACTATGCAGGTCGTCAGCGGAAAACAGCTGCCCCCCGGGCAACTTGAGGCGAATTCCGGCTTTTTCCTCAATCCTGCCAACACAACGGACATCTACACCTGAATCCATCGTTATCCCGGCCAGTTCATCCTCCCGTTCAGCTGATACGGTAAAAAGTAATTCGTAATCCTCCCCCCCAGTCAAAGCCGGCAGATACCCATCCAGCAAACCCAGGGATTGAAACTGACGATAGGCCGGAGATAAAGGCAAATGGTCAAGGATAATTTCAGCCCCCAGCCGCCCACCGGCAACCAGAAGATGGCCCAAATCTCCCAGCAGGCCATCGCTGACATCCAACATTGAAGAAGCCAGAGAAGTCTCTGCAAGCCGGTGAGCCAACTGAATCCGGGGCTGCGGCCGCCGATGCCGGTTAATAAGAAAACTTTCCGCCGGTTTTTTATCCATATCCGCTGTCTTACCCTGTTGCAGCAAATGTAATCCAAGGGCACTGTCACCCAAAGTTCCGGAAATATAGATCCGGTCACCGGGTTTTGCCCCTTCCCGGTAGACGATTTCCGCTTCTGCCGCCCGCCCATGCATGGTAATGGCAATAGTAATCTGTTCGGAGGCCACCGTATCACCGCCAAGCAGTTGAACCCCATAATGACCGGCGGTGTCCAGCATTCCGGCAATAAAATCTGTGAACCAGGCCAGTGGAAGGGATGGTGGTAAGCCAAGGCCAAGAAAACAACCGGTAGGAATACCACCCATGGCGGCAATATCGCTGAGATTAACGGCGAGGGCTTTGCCGCCTAGATCCGCGGCCGAAATAAAAGAACAGTCAAAATGAATACCCTCCACCAGCATATCGGTGGTTACCAGCAGGGCTTCTCCTCCCGGTTGGCGGATAACGGCAGCATCGTCGCCGATCCCCAGTCTCACCGACCCGCTGACCGGCGGCAACAACTTCCTGATTCGGTCAATCAGGGTAAATTCGCCACAATCCCCGACAGCCGGTTTTTCAACCATGGAACACCCGGAGTGACAACTCATGAGAGTCAATCATTTTCACTCTTACCAGCTGTTTTCTCTGGTTGTCGGGTAAGAGTCCTTTTGAGCACCTCATCTGCATTACTTACCGGCACCAGAGAAATATTTTTCTGGATTTTTTTGGGAATATCAACCAGATCTTTCTGATTTGCTTCCGGGAACAGCACCGTCGAAGCCCCAAACCTTACCGCTGCCAGCACCTTTTCTTTCAACCCCCCAATAGGCATTACCCGACCGGTAAGAGTCACCTCTCCAGTCATGGCCACCGTTCGATAGACAGGAATTCCCGTCAAAGCCGAGAGCAGCGATGTCAGCATTGTGATGCCGGCTGATGGGCCGTCTTTGGGCGTAGCACCGGCCGGTACATGAATATGAATTTCGTTATCCTTGAAAGTTTTGGCATCAATCCCAAACTCGGCCGCCCGGGAACGAATATAGCTGAGCGCCGCCTGGGCTGATTCCTTCATAACCTCACCAAGTTGACCGGTGAGAACCAGAGTTCCCTTTCCCGGCATCACCATGGTTTCCACCTGTAAAACCACTCCACCATAGGAGGTCCAGGCCAAGCCGGTAGCAACCCCCACCTGGTTTTCTTTCAGGTTTTCTTCCGGCAGATACTGTGCCGGCCCCAGGAATTTATGCAAATTCTGGGAGGTGATCCGGGTAACGCCAGTCTTCCCCTCAGAGGCAACCCGAGTGGCTACTTTACGACATAAACTGCCAATCTCCCTTTCCAGATTCCGGACTCCCGATTCCCGGGTATAGCGGGAAATAAGCTGCAGGATTCCCTGATCAGACAGGGTCATGTATTTCTCGCTGATCCCATTTTCCTCCAGCTGCCTGGACAGAAGATATTGCCGGGCAATATGCAGTTTTTCTTCATCTGTATAACCGGACAGCTCGATAATTTCCATCCGGTCACGCAAGGCAGCCGGGATGGTATCAAGGGTATTTGCCGTGGTAATGAACATCACATTGGATAAATCAAAGTTAACATTAAGATAGTGATCACTGAATTCAAAATTCTGTTCCGGATCCAATACTTCCAGCAGCGCCGAAGAAGGGTCACCGCGAAAATCCGAACCTACCTTATCTATCTCATCCATCATGAAAACTGGATTCTTCGTGCCTGCCTGCTTGATCCCCTGGATAATACGGCCGGGAAGTGCCCCTATATATGTCCGCCGATGACCACGGATCTCAGCTTCATCTTTCATCCCCCCCAATGACAGGCGAAAAAACTTGCGCCCCTGAGCCCGGGCAATGGATTTCCCCAGGGAAGTTTTTCCCACCCCCGGAGGACCAACAAAGCATAAAATCGGTCCCCGCAGCTTATTTTTCAACTTACAGACCGCCAGGTATTCAATAATGCGATCTTTTATCTTGTTCAAACCATAATGGTCTTCATCCAGGATCTCCCGGGCCTGCTTCAAATTCAGATTATCACGAGTTTTTTTATTCCAGGGCAGCTCAATCATCCAATCCAGGTAGGTTCTGATTATATTGGCTTCAGCTGAGTCCGGGTGCATCCGTTCCAGCCGTTCCAACTGCTTGATACTTTCCTTGTTAGCCGGTTTCGGCATTTTACATTTTTTAATTTCCTTCCGCAGTTCATCAATCTCCTGGGTTCGTTCATCCAGATCGCCCAGCTCGGCACGGATGGCCCTCATCTGCTCCTTGAGAAAATATTCCCGCTGGGTTTTGGTCATCTCATCCTTGGCCTGGCTCTGAATTTTAACCTGCATCTCCAGCACCTGAATCTCTTTGGCCAGTATTTCATTAATATGCTGCAATCTGTCCCGCGGCTCGATGGTTTCCATGAACTCCTGGGAAACTTCAACCTTCAACCCCAGATTCGAGACTATCAGATCAGCCAGACGACCAGGATCATTAATATTTTCCAAAACTACGGCTACTTCAGGTGAAATTGATTTACCCAGCGAGATGACCCTCTCCAGGCGCTCCTTAACCATACGAATCATGGCTTCCATTTCCAGGTCGGCTTCAACTGGAGAAGGCTCATCAATCTTCTCCACCTCAACCATAAACAGGGGATCCTGGCGATGATATGCCTTGATCGCCCCTTTAGCCAATCCCTGGACCAGGATTTTCACCCGGCCGTCAGGCAGTTTCAACATCCTCATAATCATCGAAATAGTGCCGACCTGGTAGATATCATCCTGACTCGGATTTTCTTCGGCTACATTCTTCTGGGTAGCAAGAAAAATCAGCCGGTCACCATTCAGGGCCTCATCCACAGCCTTTATGGATGATTCACGACCAACAAAAAGTGGCATGATCATAAAAGGAAAAACCACCACATCCCGAATGGGCAACAAGGGCAGTTCACTGGGAATCACCAGATCTCCATCATCTTCATCCTTGTTTTCCAGCGGAGTATCCGGTTGCGTTTCTTCTTCAACCGGTAAATCATGCTGCTCCACAGCTTCAGCTTTTTTCTTTTCTTTTTCGCTCACGCTATTTCCTCCTGACCAAAGGTATGGTCGTTGAGTTTTTTTGTCCCGCACCCTGTTTGACCTTTAACCTTTAGCCTTTAGCCTTTAGCCTTTAGCCTTTAGCCTTTAGCCTTTAGCCTTATATGGGATACGAACCATCAACACCCCGTCGTCCATTTTTGCCTCCGCCTTTTCCGGCTGCAGACCGGAAGGCAAAACAAGTTCGCGCCGGAAAAAACCATATTCCCGTTCCATCAGATTAAAAAATCCCCTCGACAGGTTCGGACGTTCATCCGGCCGTTCACAAACCAACAGTAAACGATCGCCTTCGATATTAAGTTTTATCTGCTCCTTTTTCACTCCCGGGAGGTCAATGTGAACAATTACCCCCTCGCCGGTTTTATAGATATCAACCAAAGGAACAACATGGTGCAGATGTTTGTTGTCAGCCGGCATGGTTATAGTCCATCATTATACGTAAAATCAGTAATCGGGGACAGATTTAACTCTGTCCCCACATGTTGTTCATTGAGCTAATAAGCCACCGGGTCTTCGGAGCGTTTCAATCGCGTAGCTTGGGATGAAAGCAGAAATCAAGATCCCAGATTCAATCTTTACAACTTTAGGCTCCGTCGGGTTGGTCCAGCTTAAATCCGAAGATATGAACCCCGGGAGAAAATGTCAAGTCCAACATCATAATCTATGACAACCCATAATGCTGTCTAATCATGGAAGAAAGTTCAGCCGTCATCCGCAAAATTCTATTAGTCCATGAAACAGACAAAGAACCACAGCCACAGCTGGGAGTAATAAAACTTTGCTCCAACACGGTCTCGCGGCTGAATCCTATGGCCTCCAGCTTCGCCACCTGGGAAATAAACAGCTGCAACAAAGAGTCAGCACTCTCTTGCAAAACTGCTTCGCTGGTAGGCACTATACCCCAGGCCAGATATCCCCCACGCTCGACAAAGCGAAAAAGATCTTCCTGATATAAAAAAAGGTTATCGACATATTCAAAAGCATCAAAATTAAGCACATCAACAGAGGTCTGAAGCAACAAGGACCAATCCGTATTACCGCAACAATGCACCCCGCTCAGACCATGAACCACCGAAAACACTTCATTCAGCATCGCCACCACGGTTTCCCGGGATAAGGTACAAAATGCGGTGCCGAAAGAAACCATATAAGGTTCATCAAAAAACATCATCACCGGCTGATCGGGAAACAACTTCTGCAGATAGGCCTCCTGCCAGCGGGCTTTCATCGCCAGGTGCTTAACCAGCACATCGGCCAGGGTAGCATCGTAAATGATGGATTTTTTATCCGCTGAGGTTACCGTCAAACCAAAACTGATGGGACCAGTCACCTGGCCTTTCATAATTTTAATGGGCAAATCAGAATGTTGCAATAAAGACGGCACCTCCCAAAGCCCGGCAGCAAATTTTTCACTGATCGCAAAATAATCCACCTCATCCCGGATGATTTTATCATAAAATGCTTCCAGCTGGGCCGGAAACTTATCACTCTCGGAATCCACAAACATCTGCTTCTGCTTAACGTCAATAACCATGCCCGGAAATTGTTCCGCATACTGGGCATACATATTTTCCAAATAACTCAGATTAGGAAGCTGCGGCCAGAATGGCGCTTCTTTCAGAAATGCCATGATGTCTTCGGCAGCCTCATCAACCTGCTGATAAGGCAGGCTGCCAATACCAGTCGCCATGCATTGAGGTTTGAAAGGTCTTTTTCCCACTGTTTTATTCATAAATCAGATCCTATTGTCAGTCATCCCCTGATTGATACCAAGGCAGGCTATCACTTAAGGCAATAGCCGCTTCAATTTTCCCTTCCCGACTTAACATAGAAGGTGCATGAATTCAATTCTTTAGTGCCTTAAAGGTTATTTTCTGGTTTGAAAAACAAGAAAATGTTAAGTGCTTCACGGGTTCTTTGCCGTCAGGCAAAGGTTCTGATGAAGAAACTTATGCAAGGCTCTGATAAGAGCACTTATTTGCGGGCGCACTAATTAAATTTTTGGTTGCGGACCTCAAGCCCGCATTACGCAATCTGACCAGAAAAATTTTTGGCCGCTTCCTGATAGTATAGTTGCTCACATCCATGATTTTTAGGCGAAAAATGAAAAATAACCAGTTTTTTCACTTGGGATTCCCGGGCCAGTCTGCCGGCCTGGGATGCGGTTAAATGATAAGTCTGGTCGGCCTTCTGCTGATCATTATCCAGAAAAGCGGCTTCACAGAAAAGAATATCGACGCCCCTGATTAACTCTTTTACCAACTCAAAATTCTTCCGGCTGGCGTTAATATCGGTGACATAGCCGATTTTCTGGCCAGGGGTGATAATGGTTAGTAATTGGGTAAGTTCATGGAGAGAATAAATTTTTCCTGCCACCTTAAAACACGTATTTTCAGGGATTTTGCTGCGAATGGCTTTCCTTAGTTCCGTTAGCCAGGGACCTCGCGGCCAGGAATTTTCATCCAGAACATCCTGGCGAAAATTGATATGGAATGGTTCCTGAAGACTGTAGGCGGCACAGGGGATTTTGTGATCCAGAATGACGGCCTGGACAGAAAAATTCGGGGTTGAGAGAATGGTATGATTGGGAAACGGGGTTTTTTTAAGGGCTTGTTCCTGGAACCCATCCCGGCAGAAGAGGGTTTGGGAACACAGATACTGGTCAGGGTGTATCTCTGAGATGGTTAAAGACAGGGAGTAGTTTTCCACCAGGTTCCAGGTGTATCCTGCCAGTTTGCCTCGTACATGCGATAAAATTCCCGGTGGTCCAAAAATACGGATATTTTTTTGCCGTCCCAGAACACAGCGTAGCAGTTGATCGAAACCAATAAAATGATCCATGTGGCAATGGGAAACAAAAATATGGCTTATTTTCATTAATTTCCTCGCCGGTAGCCGGGACAGATCTCCCAGGTCGAAAAGAACGGCTGTTTTTTCATGCCTTATCTGCATGAATACGGCTGGATCACCGAACGGTTCATTAACCAGTTTGGGGAGAAAGAGAGGGGTCATTGTTTTCAGCTTTCAAGCGTTGTTACCGACTACTGTTCCAGCAAAATTTTGATCTTATCGGTTGATCTTGCCTGTAAAAGGGATGAAAAGTCAAGCCGGGAAACAAGAGTTCAGGTTTCCCAGACCGGCTGATTTACGCGCCGGACAAAAAAGTCTGTTGTCTCATTGGAAAAACTAAAGCGGGGTACGCCCGCAACCTGAATTAAGGTGTCAGGATGTTCCGGCATGGCTCTCGCTCATTCTCGCCGCCCGTCCATGGTAAGCCTGTGCGGCTTCTATAAGGGCTTTTCGCACATGACCATTACCCGTTTTCGTGATGGCTCCTCTCTTGGTTTTTTCTCCCGATGAATGTTCGGAGGGAACAAGGCCAAGATAGGCCATCATTTGGGCCGGATTTGCAAAGCGATGAAGATCACCCAGTTCGGCTGCCATGGTTGCCGCAACAATAAAGGAAATTCCACGCATGGCCTGAAGAGATTTAATCAATGGGGCTAATCGGCTTTGCTCGGATAAATCACGAATTTGGCTGGTAAGTCGATCGACCCGCTTGCTGTTATCAACAACCGTGTCTATGTACTCTTGAAGCATGACCTGCTGGGCACGATGTTCCATGCTGATATCTGCCAGCCAGTTAAAATGAGCTGAAGACCACATGGTTTTGCCGGAATAAATGATATGATGCCTGAGCAGAAAAGCACCAAGTTGCTGCTTGCTTTTACGTAAAGCTTTCTGGGCATCTTCACGACCACGAACCAAATCCCGCAAGGCTTCATCCTCCAAGGTGGGGACATACACCGATGTCAGCTCCCCTGCCCGATGAAGCCTGGCCAGGGTGATGGCATCACGTCGGTCAGTTTTTATCCGGTCGCCACTCTTGCGGGGCATTTGGGAAGGAGCAATAACAGAGCAATCAATGCCATTATCGGTCAAATAACGATAAAGGTGATAACCACAGGGGCCGGCTTCATAAACGCAACTAAGCTCGGAACCATCTGAAACCAGCTTCCGGAGAACTTTATTGAGTTGGTCCATATTGTTTTCAACCTGACCGTAATATCTTACTTCACTATTACGTTCATAATCAGCGATAGCAATCGCAATGGAATTTTTGTGGACATCCAAACCTATATACTTTATTGTACTCATGACCTACCTCCTTGGTTTTGGCTCTGGGATGAGCCGATTAAGTGGTTATCCTAACCCACGTTGCAAGGATGGTAGGTCATTTTTACTCTGAGTGTCAAACCATAATATCTAAACAGCCAAAAATTTCAATGAAGGCTGAAAAAAATTGACGAGAAATTTTGCATCTGTTACAAAATCATAAATTAAGCTATCAGCTTTTAGCACTTAGCTGTTAGTCTAATGATTACAGCATGTTTCATCATACGAGTTACCACCTATTAGGTTTATTGCTTATGAACGTAATACTTTGATTTTTAAAGCTAAACACTGATAGCTAACTGCTAATTGCTTAAATTTAGAAAATATATCTTTAAAAAGTATACCGTTATGCGGTATATTTACGACTAACGCAGGCTACGCCCACAACCCAGATTTTATTTTACCATGAAGACATGGAGAACATGAAGTGTTGTGTTGTAAAGAATCTTCATGAACGTCATGCCTTCATGGTGAAATCATTCATATTGTCAAAAAAGATAAAAAACTCACGGCAGCACAAAGATGCAATCTTTTTTTCTTCGTGTTCTTCTTGTTCTCCAGTGAGCGTAGCGAATGGGTAGTTAAAAAGAATTTCTTGTTTTTTTTACCCCTCAAGGGGGTACTGAAAAGAGTGACAGGTTTTCAGGAGTAAGATACTAACATGCAAAATATACTGGAAAATATCATCAAATGACTGGACACCAACTAACCGCAGCCCTGGCGAACCATAAATATCAGCCGCTTTCCTTTCCTGCCGGAGTCAGGGCAGCGGTCCTCTGCCCTTTATTCATCCGGGAAGGGGAGGCAAACCTTTTATTGATCAAACGCAGTCAACAGTTAAAACATCACAAAGGAGAGGTTTCTTTCCCCGGTGGAGTTAAAGAAAGCAGTGACAGCTCACTGCTGGAAACCTGTTTACGGGAATCCGAAGAGGAAGTAGGAATTAAATCCAGAGATACAACCATTATCGGTCGCCTTGATGAAGTGGATACCACCACCGGTTTCCTGGTCTCACCTTTTCTGGGTCTGATTCCTCACCCCTATTCGTTCCAGCTTAATAATCAAGAAGTAGATCACCTGATCACGGTACCGATTGCCCAGTTTATTGAGGTAAGCAACCAGTATGATTTTTACTATTTTAACGGTCAGCGACTGATTTCCCTGATTGCCTATCATATTAACAGCCAGGTAATCTGGGGAGCAACCGCAAGAATTGTCGAACAGTTAATCACCATGTTCCAGGAAAACCAGCTATTACCAGCGGCTGGATAATGTTACTTGTAAATATTCGACTTTGTCTATAGATTGACAAATTCTTGGACCTAATATCCGTCAATTTTTTTTAATTTTCGCGCTAAGCCGCAAAGACCGCGAAGAGTTCAATTTGCTATATCGTCTGTCGTTTTTCATTGCGCCTTTGCGTCTTGAGTGAGTAAAGCGAACGGGCGCGAGACAAAAAAATTACGCTGACGCGGAGTCACAGAGAGCAAATAACTGGTTTCTCTATACCTCTGTGAGAGTATTATTGCTTTTTTGAAAACGTGCCCGAATATTTACTGTATTATTAACCTAAAACTTTAATTTTACTCAGCTAAATGCTAATTGCTTAACTTAAGTTTTTGATCCTGCTCTAAGCACCAGATCATGACATACAAACTGAAGGAGGATTAACATAATGCCAAGGTTACGCTATCTCTTTTTTACTTCACTCCTTATCCTGGGGCTCATAGTATCTCTGCCCCTTAATGGACAGACAGCCGGTAAACCATTCAGTCAATATGTGTCTGATTCTCTCCGGGTAATTCCCCTCCGGGCCGGCCGGGGAAGGGAATATAAAATAATAACATTTTTGCCAACAGGCGCCGCGGTTACCAACTTGGCTGAAGAAGATGAGAAGTGGGCCCGGATAAAATATGGTAAAAAGGAAGGCTGGACAGAACAACGCTATCTGACCAACCGTAAGCCGGCCTCTCTCCTGTTGTCAACGGCCCAAAGACAGGTCGAAGAACTCAAAAAGAAAGTTGACGCCCTGAGCAGCACCAACCATGAATACCGCCGTGGCAATACCAGTCTGCTGTCGGAAGTCAAAAAATTAACCAAAAAAGTCAAGGATTTGAGTCATGATTACAATAAGTTGAAAACCGACTCAGCCCAATTCGTGGAATTGAAAGAAAAGCATGAAACTCTGCTGAAGAAATACCAGGAAATCAAAACCGTCTATGACAACCAACAAAATGATCAAGCTCTTCTAAAACGAGCCTACACGATAAAATGGTTTTTATCCGGGGCCGCCGTCATCCTGATGGGAATTATTATCGGCATGATGATTCAGGCTCTGCGCAACCGGAGACGACGCTCTGGCAGCATGAAATTACAATGAAGATAAAAAAAGAGAAAATATATTTGGGAAATGAAGCCATCGGCCGGGGCATGATAGAAAGTGGCTGTGGATTTGTTTACTCCTATCCGGGCACCCCGGCCTCGGAAATTCTACCCAGTTTTGTCGCTCAGGCAAAGCAGGAAGAGCAAAAGGTTTATGGCCAATGGACAGTCAATGAAAAGGTCGCCATGGAAGCGGCCCTGACCATTGCGGCAACCGGCATGCGCAGTGCGGTGGTAATGAAGCAGGTCGGACTCAATGTGGCCGCCGACCCGTTAATGAGTGGAGCATACATCGGTGTTGATGGGGGAATGGTCGTAATCACAGCCGATGATCCGGGCCCGTACAGTTCCCAAACGGAACAGGACAGCAGATTTTTCGCCATGATGGCAAAAATTCCGGTTTTTGACCCGGCCAGCCCGGCAGATGCACGGTCCATGGTTTCCAGGGCCTTTTCTCTTTCTGAAACCTGCAAAGTACCGGTCATGGTACGGCCAACATCAACCATATGCCACGCCCGCCAGAATATGCTCCCGGAACCACTGACAAAGATTAACGTCAATCCCTGTTTCAATAAGGAACCTTCGCGCTGGGCGGCAACGCCTAGACACCGTTTTATTTTGCACCAGAAATTAAACCAGAAGCTGGAAAATCTCCGTCATGATCCTCGGTTTACCTTTTATGACG
>JAYEKE010000163.1 GCA_034660915.1 Pseudomonadota bacterium | reverse complement strand
GATAAAAAATCGTCAACACCGGTCAGCAAAGCCAAAAAAAACAGAGGTTGCGATTTATGTCGCAACCCCTTGATATTACTTGGTGAGCCGTGCAGGGATCGAACCTGCGACCCTCTGATTAAAAGTCTTAAGCCATACATTCCCACTACTTCCCTGTCCATCACGAAAACCCCTTGACAATCAACAACTTATACGTTATTACTTTCATTAATCTTCCCTAGCAATCCCTTTTAATAACAAAAAAAGTGGCGGACAAAGTGGCGGACGCGATTTCAAGGAAGGCGGTATTATGGAAATCACCAAACTGAGAGACAAAACACTACAATCTATCAAACCTCAAGTCAAGCGGTATCGCATTTACATAAAGAGCCATCCAGGACTTTTCTTGTTGGTGAACCCCTCTGGCCGGATTTCATTTCAATATCGCTTTCAGCTTGCTGGGCGGCGCCGGGAGATATCCTTAGGTGTATATCCAAACACTAAATATAAAACTTTACTGGCGAGTTATGCCAAAGCAGTTAAGGCGGTCGATAACAATGTTGATCCACTGGCCGTCAAGGAAGCCGAACAGGACGAAGACAACCCCACGACTGCTGAACTTGCCAAGCGATTCCTTGAACGTTATGCAGGAAGAAAATTAAGGGAAACAACCGCCAAGGAATATGAACGGCTGCTTAATAAACACGTCCTGCCAAAATGGAAAAACCGCAAAGCCGAAGACATAAAACGATCACACGTTGTATCCCTGGTTGAAAAAATGGCCGCTAAAACCCCTATTCAGGCAAACCGGACCCTGGCAGTTATCAAATCAATGTTTACCTATGGGGTCAAAGTTGGCCTTCTTGAATCAAGCCCGGCAGCCGGTGTAAGCTTACCAGGCAAAGAAAGGATCAAGGACAGGGTGTTAACCCTTGATGAGATCACTATCATGCTCAAAGCCCTGGAGGAAGCCCCCAGGGATGCAAGAGATATCCTTTTACTGATACTGTTGTCCGGCCAGCGGCCTGGTGAAGTATGTTCCATGCACGAAAGTCAATTAAATGGCGATTGGTGGAACATGGCCGGTGCAGAAACCAAGAGCGGCAGAGCACACCGGGTTTATCTGTCCAGGTGGACACGGGAAATCATCCAAAACCGCCAAGATGATGGATTGACAAAGGATGGTTACTTTTTCCCTGGTGGTGTTAGTCGACCACATATCCGAACTGACAACCTGAAAAACTGGTTTCACCGGCGGCTGCATAAACTATTCAAAGAAGCCGGAATAGCTGAACCCTTCACGGCCCATGATCTGCGACGATCTGCGGCTACCGGCATGGCGATGTTAGGACATGCGGCGGTTGTCCCGGATATCCTGAATCATGCCCCCCAGGGGATAACCCGAACCGTTTACGATCGGTACGACCGGGGACCGGAGATTAAAAGGGCGTTGCAAGCCTGGGAACATGCTGTTAAGCACGCAGTTGAAGGGATAAAAGAAGGAACCGTTATCCCCGTTGATTTTCAGTAATCCAATCGGAATTTAGAAGCTTGAGGTCACAAACTGTGACATCAACTCACGCAATGGTCACCGCATTTAATCCTAAAATTGCGCTGTGGGTAATGAAATACTTTTTCTGGTGGCTGGAAACAGTGTTGACTTATTATCCCTAAACTGGTATAAATGGCATGATGAAAAAAGACAAAGAACTTATCTGGATAGGAGACAGCAGGGACAACCTTAGAAGATTTCCCGAAGAGGTGAAAGACGTTATGGGATTTGCCTTGCGGCAGGCACAGCAGGGCGGAAAACATCCCTGCGCAAAGCCGCTCAAAGGCTTTAAAGGAGCGGGTGTTCTTGAAGTAGTGGAGAATTACGACGGCGACACCTACCGGGCTATTTACTCGGTACGAATTAAAGATAAGGTCTATGTTCTTCACGCATTTCAGAAAAAGTCAAAAAAGGGGATAAAAACACCACAAAAAGAAATAGATGTGATTAAGGCACGCCTGAAGCGTGCCGAAGCTGAAGAAGGAGTATGAAAGATGGAAGATATCAAACTTGAAAAAAGCTCTGGAAATGTTTTTACCGACATTGGCCTTGATGCCCCGGAAGAACGTTTAGCAAAGTCTGATTTAGCCTTAAAGATCGCTCAGATTATCAACAAGCGGCGCCTCTCACAGGCTCAGACGGCTGAGCTTTTAGGAATTACTCAGCCAAAAGTTTCAGCCATTCTGAATGGACGGCTTAAAGGATTCTCTCTTGAAAAACTCATGCTCCTAATGGTTGCCCTTGACCAGGATATTGAAATTGTTGTGAAGCGCAAACCAAAAGCCAGGAAACATGGCCGACTTCGGGTTGTTTATTCGTAAATCAGTAGT
>JAYEKE010000162.1 GCA_034660915.1 Pseudomonadota bacterium | reverse complement strand
GGCATGCCGCCGCCGGCATCCTTTTCAGGCGTTTCCGCCACCATGCATTCCGTGGTCAGCATCAAACCGGAAATACTGGCTGCATTCTGCAACGCCGTCCGGGTAACTTTAGTCGGGTCAATAATCCCGGCCTCATACAGATCAACATAGACGCCTTTGGCAGCATCAAAGCCATAAGCACCGCCCTCTTTCTTGAGGTGTTCAACAATGACCGAACCTTCCTGGCCGGCATTATTGACAATCTGCCGTACCGGTTCTTCCAGTGAGCGACGAATAATATTAGCACCCATCTGTTCATCATGAGTCAGGTCTTTCAGTCCGTCCAGTGCAGCAATGGTCCGCAACAGGGCCACGCCGCCACCAGGTACAATACCTTCCTCAACGGCAGCCCTGGTTGCATTCAAGGCATCCTCAACCCGGGCTTTCTTTTCTTTCATTTCGGTTTCAGTAGCAGCACCAACATTAATCACGGCCACACCGCCGATCAGCTTGGCCAGCCGTTCCTGCAGTTTTTCCTGATCATAATCAGAAGTGGTTTCTTCGATCTGCACCCGAATCTGTTTAACCCGAGCCTGAATATCTTCCTGGGTACCGGTGCCATCAACAATGGTAGTGTTATCTTTATCAATGGTAATCCGTTTTGCCTGGCCCAGATCGTTCAGGCTGGCACTTTCCAGCTTCAAACCTACTTCTTCGGAAATCACCTGACCACCGGTCAGAACAGCAAGGTCCTGAAGCATGGCTTTCCGCCGGTCACCAAAACCAGGAGCCTTAACGGCCACACAATTCAGGGTGCCGCGCAGTTTATTAACCACCAGGGTCGCCAAGGCTTCACCATCAATATCTTCGGCAATCAGCAGAAAAGGTTTGCCGGCTTTGGCAATCTGTTCAAGAATCGGCAGCAGATCTTTCATGTTGCTGATTTTTTTGTCATGGATAAGGATATATGGATCTTCAAGAATGGCTTCCATCCGTTCCGGATCGGTGACAAAATAAGGTGATAGATAGCCGCGATCAAACTGCATCCCCTCAACTATATCAAGGGAAGTTTCCATCGCCTTGGCTTCTTCAACCGTGATCACCCCTTCTTTACCCACTTTATCCATGGCTTCGGCAATAATATTACCGATGGTTTCATCGCCATTGGCGGAAATAATACCCACCTGGGCAATCTCTTTGTGGGTCTGGGTCGGGTTGCTCATTTCCTGCAAATTATCAACAATATTGGCAACCGACATATCTATGCCCCGCTTCAATTCCATCGGGTTGGCGCCGGCGGCAACCATTTTTGAGCCTTCACGATAGATGGCCTGGGCCAGCACGGTCGCGGTGGTGGTTCCATCACCAGCCACATCACTGGTTTTACTGGCAACTTCCTTCACCAGCTGGGCACCCATATTTTCAAATTTATCTTCCAGTTCAATTTCCTTGGCAACCGTCACCCCATCCTTGGTAATCGTGGGAGAACCAAAGGATTTATCAATAATAACGTTGCGTCCCTTAGGACCTAAAGTCACTTTTACCGCATCCGCCAAAACATTCAGGCCGGCCAAAATCGCGTTTCTGCCATCCTGAGCAAATTTAAGTTCTTTTGCAGCCATTTTTCAACATCCTCCTGTTATAATAAGTAATTATCTTCTACACATTAACATTTAAAAACTTCTCGAACCTGCAATTCACGTTCTGGACAAAGCTCCTATTCCAAAACGCCCAACACATCGTCTTCACGCATAATAAGGTGTTCCACTCCGTCGATCTTAATTTCAGTCCCGGCATACTTGCCAAACAAAATCCGGTCTCCAGCTTTAACATCCAGAGGCCTCACCTTACCATCTTCTAAGACTTTTCCCTTACCCACCGCGATAACTTCACCCTCCATGGGTTTTTCTTTCGCCGCATCGGGAATAATAATCCCACCCTTGGTTTTTTCTTCTTCCTCAAGCCTCTTGACAATCAGTCTGTCCTGCAAAGGTCTGATATTCATTGCTTTTTCCTCCTTACATACCTTCTTTTAAAGATTTCACGGTTACCTGCATTCTGTTATCCGACAGCCTGAAAAAACCACATCCAGGCTGCTGTTTAAATTTGTTAGCACTCACTGATGAAGAGTGCTAACGGGACGGATACTACAGAGGTTTACTGGAAAAATCAAGCGTAATTATTACTTATTACAGGTTTTAACAGGAGAATAACCGGGGCAGGTAAGAACTATAGGCTTATTTGCTGCTATTTTCTATGTATTAATCCCATTTTCGTGAATAATTGAATAATGTTCTCTGAGGAATCAATTTACCCTGGCGAATTTTAGTCAACAGGGAAGCAGGGTTACAACCAGGAGGATAGAACGAGAAATCGATTACCCGGGT
>JAYEKE010000161.1 GCA_034660915.1 Pseudomonadota bacterium | reverse complement strand
AGATAATTGATCAGGGCATCAAACCAGACATAAATCACGTGTTTTTCATCACCGGGAACCGGAATTCCCCAGCTGAAACTGGTGCGGCTGATGCTCAAATCGCGCAATTCTTCCTTGATAAAGCTGAGGATTTCATTGCGTTTGGATGCCGGCTGAATAAATTCAGGATGTACTTCAATGTGGGCCAGCAACTGTTCCCGGTAGCGAGACATGCGGAAAAAATAGCTTTCTTCTTTTACCTTTTCCGCCGGTCGGCCGCACTCAGGACAATTGTCGCTATCCAGTTGGCTTGCCGTCCAAAAGGTTTCACAGGGAATACAGTACCAGTCTTCATAGCTTCCCAGATAAATATCCTCATTCTCCTGAACTTTTTGAAAAAAAGCGCTAACCGCCCGGGCATGGCGTTCTTCGGTTGTGCGGATAAAGTCATCATGGGAGATATTCAACACTTCCCAGAGATGTTTAAACCGCTCAACTACCTCATCCACCAACTCCTGGGGAGTCATGCCTCTCTGGTCCGCGGTTTTCTCTATTTTCATCCCATGTTCATCCGTCCCGGTAAGGAAAAAGACTTCCCTGCCCAGCAAACGCTGATATCTGGCCAAAACATCAGCAGCAACGGTCGTATAGGCATGTCCGATGTGGGGAACATCATTAACATAATAGATGGGGGTGGTAATGTAGAAAGTATCCCTGGACACCATCGTCATATCTTATTTCCCTTTTTTATCGGGTTTGGCATTAGACTGCCTTTCTTTCCTCATCTGCAGATAATTTTCATATTCATAGCCAAGACAACACATGAGACGACCACATAAACCGGATATTTTAACCGGATTCAGAGCCAGGCCCTGCTCCTTTGCCATCTTCACGGTTACCGGATCAAAATCATAAAGAAAAGATGAGCAACATAATTCCCGACCACAGACACCAATACCACCAACCATCCCGGCCGCATCACGAATACCGATTTGCCTCATTTCAATCCGTACATGAAGCTGATGGGCAAGATTTCTGACCAGTTCACGAAAATCAACCCGGTTTTCGGCCATGAAATAGAAAACAGCCTTACTGCTGTCATGAAGATATTCAGCCCGAATCAATTTCATTGCCATTTGCAGTTCTTCAATCAGATCAGCACAAACCTTAAACGCTTCATCTTCCTTGATTTTATTTTCGGCCAAAAGCTTATAATCATCATCCCTGGCTTTGCGTATCACTTTTTTCATTGATTTTTTATTCGCCAGCAGCCTTTTCGGCAATTCATTGGTTGGCAGTACCTTAACCGTACCGATATTGACTCCACGCTCAGTTTCGACAACAACATCATCACCGATTTCCAGAGACAATGCTCCTGCTTCAAAATAAAAGATTTTTTTCGAACCCCGAATACTTATTCCCGCATATCTTTTCACATTATTCCTCAAAAAATTAAATCACATTATCCTTTTTTTATTTGTAGCACCACCAGCTTCAGCAATAATGCCTCCCAGGCCAGCTTAATATTTATATTGAAAAGTAAGCGATTTTGCAAGCGATTTAGCTCTTCCAACCAGAAAACTAATTTTTCCGGCGTCCGCTTAGCAGCAAACTTGCGCAATAATTCAAGCTGGTCGGGATGAAATAAAAGCAGATCATTGATATCCGATGAGTTACCCAGGACCAGCGCATCACGAACAAAGGTTTCCAGCACATAATGTGCGACTTCAACGTTTTCTGTATCTTTATTTATTTCATCAGCAAGAGCAAAAATATCTTCATAATTTTCAGCTGATAAAGCACATATTCGGACAAGAAAGTCATCGCGCCAGGCCAAGCGGTTTTCTTCCAGGAAATATCTGGTCATGGATACACTGCCCCCACCCAAAGCAATCGCTCGATCCATTGATTTTGCATCAATATCATTTTCTCCGGCGACTACTATCTGCCTGAGCGCGGCATGGCTCAATGGTTTAAAAGTCAGGGCAATACAGCGGGACAGGATAGTGGGCAAAAGCACCTGCTGACGATGGGTAACCAGGATAAAAATAGTCTGCGCCGGTGGTTCCTCCAGGGTTTTCAACAGTGCATTGGCGGCAGCGGCATTAAGCAAGTGGGCATCATTAATAATGACAACCTTGAACCGACCGCTTAGTGGAGCAAAGCCAAGATAATGGTGGAGTTCCCGAATCTGATCGATTTTAATCTGGCTTTTTTCCGCTTCAACCAGAAGCACATCAGGGTGTACCCGTCTGGCAATCTGTCGACAATCCGGACAGTCACCGCAGGCATCACCGGGGGGAGCCTGACGACAGTTAACCACCTGCACCAGTTGAAAAGCGGTAAAACATTTGCCAACCCCTTCCATGCCGGTCAACAACAGCGCTGCCGGAACATTCTCTGACTT
>JAYEKE010000160.1:14597-32765 GCA_034660915.1 Pseudomonadota bacterium | reverse complement strand
AGTGGCGGTTATCCGTCTCATACTCAACATGGGCCGTGGCTATGGTAATTCCCCGCTCACGCTCTTCCGGCGCCCGGTCAATCTCATCAAAGGCCGTATACTTCGCCTGGCCTTTCAGTGCCAGAACTTTGGTGATCGCTGCGGTTAAAGTCGTCTTGCCATGATCAACATGACCTATGGTGCCAATGTTTACGTGCGGCTTCGTCCGCTCAAATTTCGCTTTTGCCATCGCTCACTCTCCTCAGTATCGCTTACTTGTGCGGCCTACCTCTATAGTAGACAGTCAATTATTCAGCTTCCATCCAAAAATCAGTAATTTCCGGATGGGCCATCAGCTCTTAGCTTTCGGCTATCAGCTATCAGCTTAACCATTACTTATACACTGTTTTCCTGAAAGCTGATGGCTGAAAGCGTTTATCAGGAAACGGCAGTTTCCGGATGAACACTATTTATATTCATGGGCTGCTGTGCCCGATAATCTCTTCGCTAATTGTTTTGGGAACCGATTCATAACAGGAAAACTGCATGCTGTAGGTTGCCCTTCCCTGGCTCTTGGACCGCAGGTCAGTCGAATAACCAAACATCTCCCCCAAAGGTACGTGCGCATTGACAACCTGGGCCCGACCGCGGGCTTCAATCCCCAGAATCCGGCTGCGGCGGGAATTAAGGTCTCCCATTATATCACCGAGAAATTCTTCCGGAGTTACCACTTCAACTTCCATGATCGGCTCCAGAATTATCGGTTTAGCCTGACGACAACCGGCTTTAAACCCCATTGAACCGGCAATTTTAAACGCCATCTCGGATGAATCAACATCATGGTAAGAACCATCTACCAGAACAACCTTAACATCCACCACCGGATAGCCGGCCAGCACCCCGGTTTTCATGGCCTCCTGAACCCCGTTCTTCACCGCCGGGATATACTCTCTGGGGACCACCCCACCAACTACTTTATCTTCAAAAACAAATCCTTCACCAGGAGGCAGGGGTTCCAGCCGAAGCCATACATGACCGTATTGACCCCGCCCTCCGGACTGTCTGACAAAACGTCCCTCACTCCTGACGGCGGCACTGATGGCTTCCCGGTAGGCAACCTGCGGTTTACCGATATTAGCATCAACCTTGAACTCACGCCGCAAACGGTCAACAATAATTTCCAGGTGCAACTCACCCATCCCGGAAATAATCGTCTGCCCGGTATCCTCTTCGGTTTCAACCTTGAAGGAAGGGTCTTCTGCTGCCAGTCTTCCCAGGGCAAGCCCAAGTTTATCCTGGTCAGCTTTACTCTTCGGCTCAATGGCAATGGAAATCACCGGTGCAGGAAACTCCATGGCCTCGAGGATCACCGGGCTTTTTTCATCACAGAGCGTATCCCCGGTACTTGATCTTTTCAAACCAATAGCCGCGACAATATCGCCGGAATAAACCTCTTTCACATCTTCCCGCTTATTGGCATGCATCTTGAGCAGTCGCCCGATCCGCTCCTTGCGAGAGCGGCTGGAATTCAAAACGCTCATCCCCGAAGAAAGCACCCCGGAATAAACCCGCAGGAAGGCCAGCTGGCCGACAAAAGGATCCGTGAAAATTTTGAATACCAGGGCGGCAAATGGAGCACTGTCATCCGCCGGCCGCTCCACTTCTCGATCACTGACCGGGTCCATGGCCGTCATGGCTTCCACATCGAGAGGAGATGGCAGATAATCAATGATCGCATCAAGCAACGGCTGCACCCCCTTATTCTTGAAGGCTGAACCGCACAAAACCGGCGTCAGTTTGATGGTCAGGGTCAACCGCCTGATAAGCTGCCTCATCTCTGCCGGAGAAACTTTCTCTCCTTCCAGGTAGCGGGAGGCAAAATCATCATCGAGATCAGCCAGAATTTCAGCCATAGCTTCCCGATATTCATCAACCTGTTCCCGCAGGTCAGCAGGTATTTCCCGAATTTCGTATTCTACTCCCAAAGAGCCCGGATCGTAATAGATGGCTTTTTCTTCGATCAGGTCTATTATCCCGACGAACCGCTCTTCCGCCCCGATGGGCAGCTGTACCGGAAGCGGATTAGCTCCCAGGCGGTCTCGCATCATGGTAATACCCCGACCAAAGTCGGCCCCGACACGATCCATTTTATTAATAAACGCAATCCGCGGCACCTGGTATTTATCTGCCTGGCGCCAGACGGTTTCTGACTGGGGCTCAACCCCGCCAACCGAGCAGAATACCGCTATGGCACCATCAAGCACCCGCAGGGATCGCTCAACTTCGATAGTAAAATCAACATGACCGGGGGTATCGATAATATTGATTCGGTGATCGTGCCAAAAGCAGGTGGTCGCTGCCGAGGTAATGGTAATACCCCGTTCCTGTTCCTGCTCCATCCAGTCCATGGTCGCCGTACCATCATGGACTTCGCCGATTTTATGAGAAATGCCGGTATAGTACAGTATCCGTTCGGTGGTCGTGGTCTTGCCGGCATCTATATGGGCCATAATGCCGATATTGCGCTGCCGCTCCAGAAGATATTGACGAGCCACGGCGGTTCACTGCCTCTCCTACCAACGGTAATGGGCAAAAGCTTTATTGGCTTCAGCCATTTTATGGGTATCTTCCCGCTTCTTGACCGCGGCACCCCGGTTATTGGCCGCATCCATGAACTCAGCCGCCAGTTTCTGTTCCATACTCTTCTCACCCCGGGAGCGGGCATAAGCAATCAGCCAGCGAATGGCCAGGGCAACCTTGCGTTCCGGCCGCACCTCAACCGGGACCTGGTACGTTGCCCCACCAACCCGGCGTGATTTCACTTCCACCTGCGGCTTCACATTCTCCACCGCTTTTTTAAAAACCCCGAAAGGCTCATCTTTGCCGCGTTCGCCAACGATTTCAAGCGCCTGATAAAACATGTTCTGAGCGACGCTTTTTTTGCCATCCAGCATCAGCCGGTTGACAAACTTGGCTACCAGCACATCACGATATTTGGGATCAGGAATGACCTCTCTTTTGGGTATATCTCGCCTTCGGGACATCTTTTACACCTCAATCAAAATACCCATACCGGGCATGCATAAATTCACGACACTTATTTAGGGCGCTTGGTTCCATATTTTGACCGTCCCTGACGGCGGTCCTGCACCCCGACGCTGTCCAGGGTTCCCCTGATCACATGGTAGCGAACCCCGGGCAAGTCCTTAACCCGGCCACCCCTGATCATTACCACTGAGTGCTCCTGCAGGTTGTGTCCTTCACCGGGGATATAGGAAGTTACCTCAAAACCATTTGTCAACCGCACCCTGGCCACTTTCCGCAAGGCGGAGTTGGGTTTTTTCGGCGTGGTGGTATATACTCTGACACAAACCCCCCGCTTCTGCGGAGATGCTTTCAAAGCCGCTGCCTTGGTCTTCTTTTTTATCTCTTCCCGGCCTTTTCGGACCAACTGATTCAATGTGGGCATACTGCATCACTCCAGATATAATATTTAGGCAAAAACCTTGAGAAAAACCCGAGCAAGCTATCAACAAAAACAGGGAAAGTCAAGCTATTTTTCTGGTACTTCAGGTTCCGTGAAACCCGATTCATCCCGCAGCGTTGCCAGATTTGCCTTGGCCGCCTCCTGCTCCGGCCAGAGCGCCAGCGACCTTTTGTAATGAGCAATCGCCTGCTTAGTTTCGCCGAGATAGCGGGCCGCCATGCCCAGATTACTGCAACTTACCGATAAAGCCCGTTCATAGCGCTCAAAAGGCCGCAGAACAATATCATCTTCTTCCTTATCCCGGCGGGAGGCCTTCAACCTGGCGATCTCCTCCACCGGCGGTCTATGCTCCGCCAGCCAGGAACTGAAAATCTGTTCACTGTTTTTAAAATAACTGATCGCTTCCCGGATTTTTTCCGCCGTCACTTCCGACGGCTGTTTCGGATCCGGCTTCAGCTGCCCGTCGCCATAAATACCCACCCGCAAATGAACCGTACCAATGCCGTTCAGAACAATACCATAGTAATAATCCTGATCGAGATTGATCCCGGGGATCGCCTCCAGCATTGTTTTAGCCTGCCGGTACTCCCGTAAGGCACCGGCAAAACTGCTGCGAATCAACTTCTTCTCGCCGGAGGAATAATGGCGCATGGGAGCTTTATAGCTGGCATCCTGGCCGAGACTGCGCAACTGAATAGAGCGCCAGAGAAAAAAGAGCACCACCAGACTGATCCCGGCAACCACCATGGCCACTATCCGCATGGTTTTATTGAAAGTAAGCAGGTTCCGGATAAAACTCATCTATTCAGGTTTCTTCCCCAAAGCAAAAATCAGCTTTTTTAAATGATAATCACCCCGGCTTTTCCGGGACAAAAAAGACTCTGCCGGATCGCCCAGGCTGGCAAAGGAAGCGAGATATATAGGTAATGCAACCTTTTGTCAACCACAAAAATGGTCCACAAAATGGACCAAGCAAATAAGTTGACAAAACAGTGGCTATATATTATGTTTTGAGCTGAATGAATGAATGGATGACTGACAGCTGAAGGCTGATTGTTCAACTTACATATGATTTTAGCTCTGACAAACAGAAAAATGGAGGTCCCGGAAAATCATGAAGGTCGGTGAAGTAATGAATCCTGAGGTAATTACCGTCACCCCGGACCACCGGGTATGTGATCTCATTGAGCTGTTTCAGGAAAAAGATATTACCGGGGTCCCGGTAATTGACGATGATAAAATGGTCGGCATCATTTCAAAGAAAGACATCCTGCCGCTGGTGGCTTCTTTTGATATCGATTTTGAAACCCCGGAGAAACTGAAGCGAACCTGTGCCTACAAGGTTAAAGATTACATGAAAACAGAAGTCATTTCCGTCCCCCCGGTGGAAGCCATTGAAGCCTGCGCCATGATCATGATCAATAGCAACATCAACCGGTTACCGGTAATAGAAGGCGGAAGCCTCCTGGGCATCGTCACCCGGGGGGATATTTTGAAGGCCCTGGCCGGCTGCAGCTGCTGCACGATATAATAATGGGATACGGGATAAGGTATAAGGTTTAAAAGATTCAACTTTCCTACATGGCTTAACCGGTTAAATTAACCGCTATTTTCAAGTGGCAGATTCACAAAAATAAGGGACTTAAAACCGCTGAAATCGGCGGTTTTTACCTTGCACCTTTTACCTTGCACCTTTATCCTTTCTCTCACATCATTCCTCCGAAAAAGCTGTTATAAGCCAGCTTCTGCAGCGCTTCAACACTGATCAGGGCTTCCCGCAGTGATTCATGCTCATCTTCAGACAACACCGATGGATCGAGATAATAATCATACGTCGTCCCGGCAACAATAGCCTCCACTTGGGAAATCATCTTGGCCCTGGTCAGCACCAGGTAGGCCTTCTGCAGCCGCTCGGCAAGCTCCCGGTCAAAATAGTGCCCGGCCTCCAGAGCCTTAAGGCGGGAAATAGTATTGGTGGCGGTTATCCCGTATTTCAAGGCAAAGACCCTGGTGGTCATGATCAAAGGAGCCCAGCCGAATAACTTGACGTTAAATTTACCGGCATGGGTCCCGCTGCGCTCAAGGCGAAATCTTTTAAAGAAATTGAGGGCGACGGATGACATGACCGCGCTGCGGGCCATGGTCATCAAGGCATTAAAATGATTATGGATCATCGTATGAACCTTGGCGTGAAAACGGTCACCAACCGCCTGGGAGCCACAGCAATAAGCGACATCCATAAGGATAATGATGCGCAGCAGGTTTTCCTGGTCCTGGTTAGCGAATACCTTCTCCATCATCTCCCGCCACTCGGAGTAGGAACCCCGCCAGTGGTCGTTGACCGGCATGATATTGCCGGTACATAAAGCAAAGCCGGCAGTATCCAGATCATCTACCGCCTGTCTGGCAAAGTTTTTGAAATAAGCGTCAATATCGGTTGACCCCCCGGTCTCATAGACCAGGGCGTTATCCTGGTCAGTAAAAAAACTCTGCTCCCGCCGGCCGTCACTACCCATGTTGAACCAGGCAAAGGGACATGGAGGTGGCCCAAGCCGCTCCACCACCAGGTCGATCACTTTTTCCGTGATCCGATCCCGATAGTAGGTAATCACCTGGTGCAGTTCCATCACCCCGATATGGCGAAGAAAAAGCTCCACCGCTATGTTATTCAACGACCGATGCAGAGCAACCAGTTCCTCCAGGGAACGGGAGGCATTGATGCGACGGACCTGAACAACAATCTCATGCCAGCGCTGTTCAAGATATTTCTGCCGGTCAGCCAGCACCTGGCGGGCATCATCCATGACCAGCAGACGTTCTTTTAAAGTCGGGAAATAGAGCTGTTCACGCTTTCCGGCAACCGCCTCAATGAGTAACTGATCGCGCCGGCCGTCGTCTGCCGCTTTAAAATCACGATACAGGGAGATAAAATCTTTCGCTTGATAGGTAGTTGGCATTGTTTCCGGTCACAAAATATTAGCAAGGACTTCAGGGCGTGTTCAGTTTCTCTTCTTTTCCCTATAAGTAATGATAAACCAAAAATGGTGGAAAATCCACAAAAATAAAGAAGGGGCGCATAACGCGCCCCTTCCTTAATCTGGTTAAAAGTTAAACTATCATCAACCTAGCCAAATTTCACCCCATGCACCTGCTCGTGGAGAAACTTGCGGATTTCCTCAGATGGCGGCGGGGTCATCGAGGAAACGATAATATTGGTAATCAAAGCCACCGGCATCAGGATCAGTGACGAAGAGGTGAACGGAATCAGCTCGGACAGAAAGGTACCCTTGCCGGCACCCCTCCCCCAGAAGAAGAAGAAAACCGTAAGACCAAGACCCGTCAGCATGCCGGCGATGGCACCATATTTGTTGGCGCGGCCCCACCAGATCCCCAGCAGGAAGGTAGGAAAGATGGTATTCCCGGCAATGGCGAAAGCCATGGCGACAATCTGGGCAATCAGAGCGAACGGCTTCAAGGCGAAAATAATAACAACCAGCCCGAGACCAAAAACGGCAACCTTGGAAACCACCATCCGGGATTTTTCAGAGGCATCAGGATTGATAACCCGGTAGTAGATATCATGGGCAACCGCCGAACCCGCTGCAATCAGCAGACCGGAAACCGTGGAGAAAGCCGCCGAAATGGCCCCGGCAGCCAGATAGCCGCAGAACCACTGGGGCAGCCCGGCCCGTTCAGCAGCCAGAACGACAATGGCGTCGGCCAGTTCCTTCCTCGGCACCATGCCCATCTTGGCAGCCATGACCCGGGCGAAGTTGGCGTAAGCCGGTGAACTCCAGTAGAGCAGACCGATAAAGAACAGGCCCCAGACTACTGACCAGCGGGCGTCACGGGTATTAGGCACAACGTAGAAACGGGAGAGCACGTGCGGCAGACCAGCAGTCCCCACCATCATGGTAAAACACAGGGCAATCCACTTGTACATAGAACTCACACCCCAGGGCGCCACGAATTTCACGTTGGCTGCGGCAATTTTAGCCGCCAGTCCCGGAGCCAGAGCCGCGGTAGCGTCCTGACCAATGCCGGCCGCGGTGGCATAAGTGTGTCCCAGATCCCACACCGCGGAGCCATAGCCGATTTCCGGGATCAGATAGAAATAGCCCAGTTTCCTGGCAATAAAAATCAGCGGGAAGATAAAAGCGGTAATAATAACCGTGTACTGGAACTGCATGTTCTTGGTAGCCCCGAGCATCCCGGCGATGATAATATAAGTCAGAACGACGCCGGTACCAACGATAACCGAGGTGGCATAGTTAAAGCCGAACACCCAGCTGAACATTAGGGCGATCCCCTTGTACTGGGCGATGGAGTAGGTTAAAGAAATTATAATCGCCGTCACGGCGGCAATAATCCGCGCCGCGTTGGACTCGTAACGGTCACCGATAAAATCGCCGGCGGTATATTTCCCGAAGCGACGGATCTGCCCGGCCATCAGCACCAGCAGCATAACGTAACCGCCGGTCCAGCCGAGGAGATAAGCCGTCGAAAAATAGCCCTTCAAATAGAGCAGGCCGGCCATACCCAGAAAACTGGCCGCACTCATCCAGTTACTGGCGATGGCGGCGCCGGCGCCCACCCGGCCGATACCACGGCCGGCCGCCCAGTAGTCATCCTGATCCTTGGCTTTATGGCCGACACCAATACCAACAAAAGCAACTAGAATAACGGCCAGAATAATCGCCGGTCCCAGCTTAAATCCAGTTTGTATTCCCATAATTTACCCCCTAGATATAAAATTTTTTAAATAGAGACAATCCAGCAGCAACTCCCACAGCTTAAATGTCACCTTTTTCATGCCGATCTTCCAACGCATCAACAAGAATATTAAACCAGATGCACAACAGGATATAGACGATGATCATAGCCTGAGCAGACCACCAGTAATGGAATGGGAAGCCCAGAAATCTCATGTTGGTGATAAAACTCTGACCTATGTCATTTGTCTGCACCAGCCGCAGCAGGATTTGAAACCCGAAGGTTCCCACCGCCCAGATCAACAGCATGAGCCAGATATACTTCGCCTCGGTCTTCATGAACTCGGTCTGAGGCTTGAAGATATTGATGTAATACTTGTTTTCAGCCATAATTTCTACTCCTCCTCCAAAAAGTTATATTCCCCTTTTGAGATAGCCCGAAAAAAAATAGTATAAAAGAACAATCAACTGCAATAAACGAAAGCCTGCACCCCTTTCAATTCACCTCCTTTCCTGAATCTCAACCACGGTGTACGCAACCCCCGGCAAAGGGAAATCGGTCCAATATAGTTGTCCTTATTGAACCTTAACATGGATAGTTAAAACATTGTCCTATGGATGTCAAGGAAAAAAAACGATATTTTATTACCATTTTTTCTTGCACGCTTTATCACAAAGGCGTACAATTAAAGTTATTTAGCCAACACAGATATAATCAACTAATATCATTAAGCAAATATGGAGAGGGAGTCAAGACAATGGAGAAAAATATCACCAGCGAAACGTTAATTTATGGAATTATCGGAAAGCCGGTAAACCATTCTCTTTCACCGAAAATTCATAACACCGTCTTTCGCCTGGCGGAAATTGATGCCGTCTACCTGCCTTTCCCGGTAGCACCGTCCCGGGTGGAGACTGCAATTGCCGGCCTCCGGGCCCTTAACATCAGTGGAGTCAATATTACTATCCCCCACAAGGAAACGGTCTTTAAATATCTGGACCAGCTGGATGATGCCGCCCGCCATATCGGGGCGGTAAATACCATCACCATCCGGGATGGGCGGTTGCTTGGAGCCAACACCGACTGGAGCGGTTTTGCCGACTCCCTGGAACGCCAGCAGCTGAATCCGGCCGGTCGGCGGATTGCCGTCCTTGGAAGCGGCGGTTCCGCCAGGGCCGTTCTCTACGCCCTGGGGGAAAATAATTGTAAAGAAATCGAACTCTTCAACCGAACATTTGAAAAAGCAGTGGCAATGACTGATAGTTTTAGCCGCATCTTTCCAAAAACCCGGTTCAAAGCCTGCCGGCTGGAGGACTTTTTTCAGGATGCCAAGCGGCAATCAGCCGCCAAAATCCCGGACATGGTCATTGACACCTTGCCTGGCAGCATACCTTTTGATCCGCCAGAATGGCTGCTAAGGGATGGCAACCAGGCTGTTTATTATACCATCAATTACGGCCCGGCGGCAGAACGAAAAAAAGCACCAGCCGGCTGGACGCGGATTGATGGCCTGGAAATGCTCATCCGCCAGGCCATGAGAAGTTTTCTCATCTGGATGGGAAATCGGTTTTCCCTGTCCGAGGCGGAAGCATTCTATGAAAAAGTTTATCGGGACCTGCAATCATCAACAGTAAGTTAAGCGATTAGCTTTTAGCTATCAGCGTTTAGCTTTAAAAAAGCAAGGTATTGCACTTATTAACAATAAAAATCAACTTTCTGACTTGCATTGCCATGGACATATTAGCAGGATGTTCGGACTTGGCTCATAGCGGTTATTGGCCGCCGAACGAATCACACGATGTGATTCGCGGCGGACGCCTCGGAAGCCGGCCATGGACGGCCGGCGAGAATGAGCGGGAGCCATGCCGGAACATCCCCCCGAAATTTATTTTTAGCTGTTTTTAGAACAACTCAGAAAGTTGATAATAGAACCTAACGGATGACAGTTTGTAGTAATAGTAACAGTAAAGATCATGTAATCATTGAACTAATGGCTAACGGCTAATCGCCAACAGCTCAATATCAGTATTGAGCTAACATATTCAACGGACAGAAATGGTTCTGTTTTAGCAGTTGATAAAAAATTTGGACATATGCACATGAGCCTCAAAAATAAACGGCTGGGGGAAATGCTGGTCAGCACCAAGCTGATCAGCGAAGCCCAGCTGAATCAGGCCCTGCAGGAACAGAAAATGAATGGCGGCCGGCTCGGCTCCAAGCTGGTCCAGCTCGGCTATATCAGTGAAGATGACCTGGTTAACTTCCTCTGTGTTCAGTACGGGGTGCCGGCAGTCAACCTGAAAGATTTTAAGATCGATGAACAGGTCGCCACCCTGATTCCCAACGACCTGGTCAATAAATACATGACCATCCCCATCAACCGGGTGGGATCAACCCTGATTGTCGCCACCTGCGACCCCACTAACATTTCCGCCATCGATGACATAAAGTTCATCACCGGTTACAATGTTGAAATCGTAGTGGCCTCGGAAACGATGATCAAAGGAACCATTGAGAAACTCTTTGATTCATCGTCCATGCTTGAAGATGTCATGTCCACCTTCGATGACAGCGAAATGGAGCTGATTCAGGAAGAAGAGGACCTGAATGTCTCGGAGCTGAAAAAGGAAACCGAGGACGCCCCGGTTATCCGCCTGGTCAACCACATCCTGGTGGATGCCATCCGCAAAGGCGCCAGCGACGTCCACCTGGAACCATATGAAAAGATGTTCAGGGTCCGCTACCGGATTGACGGGGTGCTTTACGAGGTGATGAAGCCGCCCATGAAACTGAAAAGCGCCATCACCTCCCGGGTCAAAATCATGTCGGAACTGGACATTGCCGAACGGCGACTGCCCCAGGACGGCCGGATCAAAATGAAAGTCGGCAAGGGCAAGACCATGGATTTCCGGGTCTCAGTCCTACCCACTCTCTTCGGTGAAAAAATTGTTCTGCGCCTGCTGGATCAGTCTAACCTGCAGCTGGATATGACCAAGCTGGGGTTTGAGGAAACACCCCTTAAACACGTAAAAGAAGCCATTTACCAGCCCTTCGGCATGGTTCTGGTAACCGGACCCACCGGTAGCGGCAAAACCACCACCCTGTATTCCGCCCTCAGTGAACTGAATAAAGTTTCAGATAATATTATGACCGCTGAAGATCCGGTGGAATTCAACTTGCAAGGGGTTAACCAGGTACAGATCAGGGAAAAGATCAAACTGACCTTTGCTTCGGCCCTCAGATCTTTCCTGCGCCAGGATCCGGATATTATCCTGGTGGGCGAAATGCGGGATCTGGAAACGGCTGAGATCAGCATCAAAGCGGCTCTCACCGGCCATCTGGTTCTCTCTACCCTGCATACCAATGACGCACCCAGCACGGTAACCCGGCTGATAAATATGGGAGTTGAGCCCTTTTTAATCGTTTCATCCCTGAACCTGGTCCTGGCCCAGCGGCTGGCCCGGAAAATCTGCCCCAATTGCCGGGAGCCCGCGGACATCCCGGTCAAAGCCCTGGTCCAGAGCGGCATGCCCGAAGAGGTAGCGACCGAGGCTACCTGTTACAAAGGTAAAGGCTGCAACGACTGTAACAATACCGGCTACAAAGGACGTATTGCCCTCTATGAAGTCATGCCGATGACCGAGGAGTTGAAAAGTGCGGTGGTTGATGGAGCCAATACCATTGAGCTCAAGAACATGGCGATCAAAAACGGAATGAAAACCCTGCGCCAGAGCGGACTTAGCAAAGTCCTGGAAGGGGTTACCAGCTTCAGGGAAGTATTGAGGGTAACTGCTAAGGATTAGAAAGCCGGAGGCTTTCTAATCCTTAGCAGTTAGCGTTTAGCTGTTAGCTATTAGCTATTAGCATTGAAAAATGTGGCTATGAGAGATTTTAGAAAACTTAAAGTTTGGGGAAAGGCTCATGGTCTTCAGGTCAATGAGGCAAAGAAAATGTTGAACAGCTTCATTCAAAAGCTAACTGCTAACAGCTAATAGCTGATTTCACGGAGTGAAATATTATGGCAACTTTGCATCAACTACTCAAAACCATGTACGATGAAGGTGCTTCTGATCTCCACATCACCTCGGCAACACCACCGCAGTTGCGGATCGACGGCAAGCTCTACCCTCTGGACCTGCCGCCTTTGACCCCGACAGATACCAAGCAGATGTGTTACAGTATTCTCACAGACACCCAGAAGCATCGTTTTGAGGAAGAAAACGAACTGGACCTGTCGTTCGGCATCAAGGGAATAAGCCGCTTTCGGGCCAATATCTTTGTTCAGCGCGGCACGGTAGCCGGGGCCTTTCGGGCCATTCCTTTTGAAATCAAGACATTTGAAGAGCTGGGACTGCCGCCGATCATCAAGGAACTGAGCAAAAAACCTTCGGGACTGGTCCTGGTAACCGGCCCCACCGGCAGCGGTAAAACCACCACCCTGTCGGCAATGATCGATCAGATCAACCGTGAACGCCACGAACATATCATCACCATTGAAGATCCCATCGAGTTTGTCCACCCGCACAAAAAATGCATCGTCAACCAGCGGGAAATAAAATCAGATACTGAAACCTTTGCCCAGGCCCTGCGCTACATTCTCCGTCAGGATCCGGACGTGGTCCTGGTTGGCGAATTACGGGATCTGGAAACGGTGGCATCATCGCTGACGGTAGCCGAAACCGGCCACCTGACCATGGCCACCCTGCATACCAACAGCTGCGCCCAGACCATCAACCGGATCATCGATATTTTTCCTTCACATCAGCAGCCCCAGATCCGTTCCCAACTCTCTTTTGTCCTTGAAGGGGTGATTTCCCAGCAGCTGCTGCCCCGCAGTAACGGTAAAGGCCGGGTTATGGCGATGGAAATCATGATCCCCAACTCGGCAATTCGAAACCTGATCAGGGAAGATAAAGTCCACCAGATATATTCCCAGATGCAGGTAGGACAAGCAAAATTCGCCATGCAGACCATGAACCAGTCGCTGGCCAATCTGTACCAGCGGGGATTGATCAGCTTTACCGATGCGCTGGGCAAAAGCAATGATCCAACAGAACTGCGCCAGATGCTCGGGAATCTGGCTATTTAATATGACCTGAAAACAATCGGTTCCAGGTCAATGCTTTCAGCCATCAGCTGTCAGCGTTCAGAAAAACATGGAACAGCTATCATGGCGTTACCAATAGCAGCTGAAAGCTGATCATCGATAATTTAGGAGAAAAAACTATGACTGTTTTTCTATGGCAAGGCAAGGACCGGCAAGGCAAAAAGGTGAAGGGAGAAATCGAAGCCCTGTCTGACAGTATGGTCATCCTCGGCCTGCGCAAAAAGGGAATAACTCAGGTCAAGGTCAAGAAAAAGCCGAAAGAAATCCAGATCACCCTGCCTTTTCTCAAGGGCCGGGTACCGGAAAAAAACGTGGTGGTCTTTACCCGGCAGTTTGCCACCATGATTAATGCCGGACTGCCGATCATTCAGTGTCTTGAAATCCAGTCATCACAGCAGGACCACAAGGAATTCCAACAGGTATTAATCACCATCAAGGAAAATGTCGAAAAAGGTGAAACCCTGGCCGAAGCCCTGCGTCATCATCCCAAGGTTTTTGATTCCCTCTACTGCAACATGGTAGATGCCGGGGAAATGGGCGGCGCCCTGGATGTCATCCTCAACCGCCTGGCCTTTTTCATGGAAAAGAACATGAAACTGAAGAAAAAGGTCAAGGGAGCCCTGGTCTATCCGGCCTCGGTGCTGTCAGTTGCGGTTATCGTCGTCGCCATCATGATGATTTTTGTTATTCCGTCCTTCCAGAAGATGTTTACCGGATTTGGCGCCGACCTGCCCTGGCTGACCCAGGTGGTGGTCAACATCAGTCACTTCATGCGCAACAATGTCCTGCTCATGATTTTCGGCCTGATTATTCTGGCCATTGCCTTCAGACAGATCTACAAAACCACCAAAGGCCGGACCTTTTTTGACCGGACATTTCTCAAACTGCCGGTTTTCGGCATCCTGCTGCGCAAGGTGGCGGTGGCTAAATTCACCCGCACCCTGGGAACCATGATCTCCAGTGGCGTGCCTATCCTTACCTCACTGGGAATTGTAGCCAAAACCGCGGGCAATATCATTATTGAAAACGCCATCATAGCCACCAAAGACAGTATCAGCCAGGGGAAAACTATTGCCGAACCGCTGGGGGACAGCGGTATTTTCCCGCCCATGGTGGTACAGATGATTTCGGTGGGAGAATCCACCGGCGCCCTGGATGACATGCTCAACAAGATCGCTGATTTCTACGATGACGAGGTGGATGCCGCCGTGGCCGCCCTGACTTCGATGATCGAACCACTGATGATGGTTTTCCTGGGCACGATACTGGGAACCATGATCGTCGCCATGTATCTGCCGATCTTCCAACTGGGCTCAGTGGTACATTAAAAAACATAGCTGTCAGCGATCAGCATTCAGCTATCAGCTTAATCTAAAACCCTGAGTTTTCAAGGCTGATCACTAACAGCTGAAAGCTGATCGCTACCTATGTCTTTCACTCCTAAAAGGATCCGAATTCTCCTGGCCTTCCGGGTCTGCATCGTCACCATCCTGCTGGGGATCCTGATTCTTTTTGATTTTACCTGGCCTGACAACAGCATTCCCCTTTCCTATTCCCTCTATCTGTACATTGCCCTTGTCTACCTGATCACCATCATCTACGCCGTGCTGCTCTATAAAAAGGTCAATCAGCAACGCTTTCTCTTCACCCAGCTGGCCATTGATGTCATCCTGATCAGCATCCTGTTGTTGCTGACCGGAGGATTCTACAGCCTTTTTTTTCCGTTGTACTATTTTATCATCCTTGGCAGCTCGCTCTTTCTTGAGCGGCAGAAGAACCTGGCATTACTGCTCCTCTGTTGCCTTTCATATACGGCGGTCATCATTTGTCACTTCTCCCCCCCGGCAAGCGATATCCTGGCCCTGCCGCTGCTGACAGCCAATGCCCACGGCACTTTTGCTTCCGCCCTTTTTCTGCGGCTGACATCATTTCTCATTTTCGCCTTCATTCTCCGGCTGATCACCCGGGAACACCAGAAAACCCGGGAGGCTCTAAAACAGAAGGAAAGCGACCTGGCGGAAATCAAGCGCATCAGTGATCATATTGTCCAGTCAATTGACAGCGGCCTGCTTACCATTGACAATCAAATGACTATCATTTCGCTGAACAAGGCCGGAGAACAACTGCTCGGCCGCTCTCTTTCATCAGTGTTGAAGCGCCCGCTGGATATGCTGATGCCGGAGCTGCCGGAATTACAGGAAGGGAAAGCCCTGCTTCGCCATGAGCTTGACTATCACCACCCGGACGGCAGGCGGCTGACCCTCGGCTACTCCATCACCGACCTGGAAAACGAAACCGGTGAGCAATTGGGAAAAATCGTAGTTTTTCAGGACCTGACTGAATTGAAAAAAATTGAACAACAGCTGAAGATTGCCGACCGACTGGCGGTGCTGGGACGACTTTCGGCCAGCATGGCCCATGAAATTCGCAATCCAATGGCCGCCATCCGCGGCTCGGTGGAAATGCTGCACAGCGAACTTAAGCTGGAAGATCCAACCCATGCTAAATTGATGCAGATTATTTTGCGGGAATCAGACCGGCTTAACCGCTTGATCGGCGATTTTCTCTCCTTCGCCCGTCAGGACAGCCGGGAACAAAAAAATATTGACCTGACAGCCATACTCAAGGATATCGTTTTTCTCTTCCGCAACCAGTTTCCCCGGATCAGCTTCGCTGAAACTTTTGCATCGGGAGAACAGCTGGTTAGCGGAAATCCCGATCAGATAAGGCAGGTATTCTGGAATCTCTACAAGAATGCCATCGAAGCAGTGGAAGAAGATGGCAGCATTAAGCTCAACAGTATAGTAAAGAAAAATCCCGCCGGATACGGGAAAAACAGTGAACCAGTCATCAAGGTCATCATTGAAGACGACGGCCCCGGGATTCCGGCTGAAGTGGCCGGCAATATTTTCGAACCATTCTTCACTACCAAAAAGGAAGGCACCGGCCTCGGCCTGTTCATCGTTTTTCAGCTGTTGAAACTCAACGGCGGCACCATCGCCATTCAAAATCCGGCAAGCAGTTCAGGATGCCAGACAATAGTAAGCTTCCCCCTGGCGAACGCTGCAAAAAAAATCCCTGAAGACTCCCGGCCGGCTGCCGATAGATAAGAGAGGTCTGTCTTGAAAAATGAAAATTTTCAGTAACTACTCAGCGTTTTTCAAGTTCTATACAAAATATTTAAACCACCCGTTCGCTAACGCTCACTAGAGAGCACAGAGCTGAGCTAATTAGTGTCTTTCTCTGTGAACTCTGTGTTCTCTGTGGTGAATAAAATATTACGCTGAACAGTTACAATTTTTATTTGATTGAGTACAAGGCAGGAGTACATTATTACAGCTGAATTGAGTGGTTAGCTAATCGTTTAACTTAGGTTATATTATAACCGCAGAGAACAAAAAGCAGGCTAAATCATAATGCTGCCATCCCCCAATTTAAATCCTCACGCCCAGCTTCTCATCGTTGATGATGAAGCCAGCATGTGCGAATTTCTGGAAATAATCCTGCAGAAAAACGGTTACCAGGTCAGCAGCCGGCAGTCGGCCCGGGAAGCCGTCAGAGATCTTGAAACCGGAACCTTCGACCTGGTAATATCCGACATCAATATGCCTGAGATGTCCGGGCTGGAACTTTTGCAGCTGATCAAGAAAAAAACGCCAAGCACCGAAGTCATCATGATTACCGCCTATGCCTCCACCGATACCGCCATCCAGGCAATGAAGCGGGGTGCTTATGACTATATTATCAAGCCCTTCAATAACGATGAAATCCTGCTGACCATCGAAAAGGCCCTGAAGAATTCACAGTTGCAAAGGGAAAACCGGCGACTGCAGCAGGAACTGGAAAAACGCTACGGCTTTGGCAACCTGATCGGCAAAAGCCCGGCCATGCTCAAGGTCTACGAATTAATCCAGCGGGTGGCCCAGACCAGAGCCAACATCCTGGTTACCGGCGAATCGGGCACCGGCAAGGAACTGGTTGCCCGGGCCATCCATTACACCGGCCCCCGCAAGGACCAGCCCTTTGTCACCGTCAATTGCGGCGCCATCCCCGAGCAGCTGATGGAAAGTGAGTTTTTCGGCCATGAGAAGGGGGCCTTTACCGGGGCGAGCAAAACCAGGGACGGCTATTTCGCCGCTGCTGACGGCGGCACCATTTTTCTGGATGAGATCGGTGAAATCCCCCCGGCCCTGCAGGTAAAACTGCTGCGGGTAATTCAGGAAAAAAGTTTCATGCGAGTGGGAAGTACGATGGAACGGGCGGTGGATGTCCAGGTGCTTTCGGCCACCAACCGGGAGCTGGAAGAGGAAGTCAACAAGGGAAATTTCCGTGAAGATCTTTTCTACCGGCTGAATGTCATCACCATCAATCTGCCACCGCTACGGGAGCGGGGCAGCGACATCCCCCTGCTGGCCAGGCATTTTCTCCAGCAATACAATCAGGAATATGGGCGCGGCATCGGCGATATCAGCCTGGACGCCATCAACATCATGCTGAACTACGGCTTTCCGGGCAATGTCCGGGAGCTGGAAAATATTATTGAGCGCGGCGTCATCATGGAAACAGGCACCGCCATCACCCCGGCCAGTCTGCCACCGGCCATGACCAGGCCGGCAAGCAATGGAACCGGAGTCGACCTGCGGCTGCCGGAAGACGGCCTTGACCTGGAAAAAACTCTGGCCGAATTAGAACTCCAGCTCATCAACCAGGCGCTGGAACACTGCGACCACAATAAGACTAAGGCGGCCAAGCTCCTCGGCCTTTCCTTCCGCTCTTTCCGCTACCGGCTGGAAAAACTTGACCTTTAGCCTTGAACCTTATACCTTGCACCTTTAGCCTTTAGCCTTTAGCCTTATACCTTACACCTTTAGCCTTTAGCCTT
>JAYEKE010000160.1:0-14497 GCA_034660915.1 Pseudomonadota bacterium | reverse complement strand
CCTTATACCTTTTATTTCATATGTGTGGCATAGCCGGAATTTTCAACCTTGCATCAAACCAGCCGCCAGAGCGCCGGACCCTGGAAACCATGATCTACACCCTGCACCATCGCGGGCCGGACGGCTATGGCTTTTTTCATAATGAAAAAGTGGGGCTGGCCCACGCCCGCCTGAGCATCATCGACCTTGAGGGCGGCTGGCAGCCCATCTACAACGAGGATAAAACCATCGCCATCGTCTTCAATGGCGAGATCTTCAACTACCCCGAGCTGCGCCGTGAGTTAATTAATCGCGGCCATCGTTTCTCCACCCATTCCGATACCGAGGTCATTGTCCATCTCTACGAGGAAAAGGGCAAAAACTGTCTGGATGAGCTGAATGGTCAGTTTGCCCTGGCCATTTATGACGAACGGAAAAAATCACTTTTTCTGGCCCGCGACCGCATGGGCATCCGCCCCTTGTTTTACACCATCCATGATGGTCGCCTGTACTTTAGCTCTGAGATTAAAGCCATTTTCGCTGCCGATCCCGAGCTGCCCCGGGCCATCAATACCGGAGTGCTGCAGGAAATCTTCACTTTCTGGAGCCCGGCGGCCAATGAAACAATTTTCTCAGGCGTGCGACAGCTGGGACCCGGATGCCGCATGATCATCAATGCCGACGGCGGCATTACTGAGGAACAATACTGGGACATTCCTTTTCATCCGGATACTATCTCTAATAAGAAAGAAATGCAGTTGGCCGAGGAGCTCCGCCAGCTGCTGATAGATGCCGTGAGGCTCCGCCTGCGGGCCGACGTGCCGGTAGGAGCCTATTTGAGCGGCGGCCTGGATTCTTCGGCGATCACTTCCCTGATCAGAAATTACACCAATAACGATCTGAAAACCTTCTCCGTCACTTTTGCTGACCGGGTTTATGATGAGCAGCCCCAGCAGCGACTGATGGTGGATTATCTGCATACCGATCACCATGAAATCCGCTGCGACTATCCTGCGATTGCCGCCGCCTTTCCTGATGTCATCCGCCACACGGAAACCCCGATTCTGCGCACCGCGCCGACGCCACTCTTTCTGCTCTCATCCCTGGTCCATGATCACCATTATAAAGTAGTCCTGACCGGCGAGGGTGCCGATGAGATACTGGGAGGCTATGATATTTTCAAAGAGGCTAAAATCAGGGCATTTATCGCCAGAAATCCGGATTCGCCCATGCGGGCAATACTGCTCAAACGCCTCTATCCCTACCTGGCCCTTTCCCCGGCCAAATCGACGGCATATGCCCGGAAATTCTTTGATACCGATGCCCCCCTGGATGACCCCTTCTACGCCCACCGCCCCCGCTGGAAAAACACCAGCGGCATCCAGCGTTTTCTGGTTGATGAGATCAGCGGCCGGGAAGGACCAACGCCCCTGGAGAAACTGGAAGATCTGTGGGCTGGCAAGTTGAATGGCCTGGACTATTTTTCCCGGGCCCAGTTTCTGGAAAGCCGGTTGCTGTTGGGGAACTACCTGCTCAGCTCCCAAGGGGACCGCATGATCATGGCCCACTCGGTGGAAGGACGATTTCCTTTCCTGGATCACCGGCTGGTAGCATTTGCCGGCACCATCCCGCCCCGCCTGCGGATGAAAGCCTTGAATGAGAAAAATATCCTCAAAAAAGCCATGGCCGACATCCTGCCACCCGACATCGTCCGGCGTAAAAAACAGCCCTACATGGCCCCGGACATTTTAAGCTTTTTCGGCGACCGCGAAGCCGACTACCTGGACTATTACCTGTCACCGGCCAGAATCAAAGAAGTCGGACTCTTCAAACCGGAAGCCGTGAACGCCCTGCTGAGCAAGTGCCGCAAAAAAGCCCGCCAGGGCTTCCGTGAAAACATGGCCCTGATCGGCATCCTGTCAACTCAGATACTCTACGACACATTCATAAAACAGAAAATAGGGGACAGACCACGGTTTTTGGCCCTGTGAAATAGAGGAAATAGGGGACAGACCACGGTTTTTGGCCCTGTGAGTTCAGGCGGCAGTTGCCGCCGCTGCGGAAGCCAGCGAAAAAAACATTAACCAAGAAAATAAACCGTGGTCTGTCCCCTATTTTCTTGATTTGTCCCGGTTACCACTGATTTTCTGCTTCAAAGTAACAATTATTCTTGCGACAGTAGGCAAAAAAATCCTTAAAACAGGCATTGGATTGAAGCTGCTTTTCCGAGGTGGCAACTGCCCCAAAAAAGGTTTTACTGCCAACGACAATCAATTTTCGGCGGGCTCTGGTTATGGCCACGTTGAATCGATGAGGATTATTCAAAAATTCCGCCAGCACCAGATCCGCATCGGAACAGGTAAAACCAAAAAAAATCACCTCCCGCTCCGCTCCCTGCAGGCGCTCAACCGTATCGATAACCGGCAGGTCGCCAATACCTCCCAATAACACACTCAATGCACGGAAAATCGCGTTATTTTGGGCTCGATGGGGGGAAATAATGGCCATTTGCTCTTGGTGAATCCCGTAATCCCGCATTAATCGAGCGGCCAGGCGTGACAGAAGGTTGGCCTCCTCCATTGATTCCTGACCACAGCCTTGATGATTCATTCCCACCAAAACTACTGGTTTTTCCGGATCAATAATCTTATCAAGCAGGTCATTGCCAGGCATGCCCGTTAACAACAACCTGGCCTTGGCATTTCCCGCTGCCGGATGCAGCCGACCATCATACCATGTGCGGCTGGGAAACCGACAGATCTCGGCATTCATGCGATAGGTAACCTCCAACTGCCGGCTGCGGTGGGGATAACGACGGAGCAGAATATCCAACAGCGAACAGCGGCTTTCAGCGGCAACCGATGGAAGATGTTCAACCTCATTTTCCAGCTCTTCCTTAAAGATTGACGAACGGATGACCGGCGGCAACTGGCAAACATCCCCTAGAAAAATAAAATTACCTTTCCCATGCACCAGGCTGAGCATGGCCTGGGGCGTCAGTATTTGGGAGGCCTCATCAAAAATTACCCAATCAAAAAACTTGGGGAAGTTACCGTCTCCCTTATGGTAATTTTGCATCATCGCCTGCAGGCCGTAACCGGTAGCACCCACAATAAGATAAGGAAAAGACAAAACCTCCTCGGCAGACTTGGCACTATTGATGGGTTCCACCCGCATCTTTGGAATTTTGTCAGCACATTGCTCATCCTCCCAGCGTCCCCATTTGACACAACGGGCCGGAAAGTTTGCTATCTCATGGATATTGACGAGATTTACGACTTTGTTGAGCACCTGATCAATAGCCTGATGGGTTACCGCACTCACCGCAATCCGAAGATGGCTGCCGTTTGTTTGAGCCTGACGAATCAGGGCGATAAGAATCCAGCCCAGGAGGTTGGTTTTACCACTTCCCGGCGGGCCGCTGATAAGACTCAAGGCATATTGGAAAGGCAAAGCCAAGGCCTGTTGCTGGGATGGATTCAAGCGGGCCGAAGCACCCTCGGACGGCAACCAGCCCGACAACCACTTTTGCGACGCAGGCGGCTGTTCATAGGCTAATTCACCGGCAAACAAATCGATTATCGGCTGATGATTGCCGGCAGAAAATCCTTTTTGCACCACCTCAAGCAGCTTGGCGGATTGAAAATCTTCCCCATCTTCTTCCAGCGAATAGGTCAAAGATGGAGAAAAGGCTTTAGGCGATCCCCGGTTTCGACCCAGACGAAACGAAACTCCCACCTGTCCGGCTTCAACATCATAGCGGATCATGATCACCGGCATACCGCTCTGCAAATCATGAACCCCACAAGGAACTAATTTAAGGAAATCCCCCGGGCGAAACTTTGTCACTCCCAGCTGACGATCAACCAGGGAAAACAGATACAAAAACCGCCCCTCGTCATCCAGGGTTGTACCGGTAAAACGAAGCGGCCCCAGCGCCCGAAAACGCTCCACCCGTTCCGCCAGTGAAAGTTCCTGTAAACTCCTTAGCTCCCTTTCCTGTTGAATTTTTTCGGCTTCGATAAATTGACGACAGGCGGTACTCCTGTCAAGATCATCCGGATGGATAATTCGCCAATCATCCCGCTGCCATTCACTCTCCAGATTCTCCCCAATCCATTGTTCAAGCTTCATGATCAGTCGGCAGGTGCTGGTCAGATGGCTTTTTATCCGATCACGGTAACCGCTGCTAACATCATTTTCACCGGCGCCAGGAGCCATCTCCATCCGCCGGTCACCATGGAAAAGGCTCTCGGGAATATCAATTTCCGTTTCAGCCAACAGACCCAGGAGTCGATTTAAGGCAAACAGGGTCATCACACCAGGAAGGGGAAACAGAAAATGATCGAAAAACACATCCTGAAGATCCGTGCAATAAGCATCAATACCCGGTCGAAAAATAGCGCTCAGCGGCGCATCTTCCATCAGCACGGCCCAGGTTGAGATTCCCTGCCTGGTTTCGTCGCCAAACAAAAAGATGTGCGGCCCCCGGCCGTCCTGAACCGCAGCCTGCCACAACCCCAGGAAGAAGGAAGAAAATTCCCGCCAGATCCGCCGGCGCTCCCCTTCGCTTCCATCCTGCACCTCGTCCCTATCCCCACATACCGTCCAGGTCATGATTTCTAAAACCTTGCCTCTTTCCAGGAAACCCAATCCCACCCCCCGAGGCAACGCGGTAAGCGGATCATTCACCAGATAAACAAAAAAACTGGTTGAGATGTTGGCCGGAAACCGGGAGGTCTTTTTTTTGAGGATGGTAATTTTATGCTGATCCAAGGCACTGATTGCCCCTTGCAGATAATCTCTCTGCGCGGGACTAAACGATTGATGAAAGTCAGCATCCGAATTGAAAGTCGCCAGACCGCGGGAACGCATTTTCCGTAATAAACCGCTGGTCAGCCGCGGAATAAACTGCACTTCCTCCTCCCTTAAGGCCTGTTCATAACAAAACTCAAAATAAGAGCAACTGACGCAATGTTTTTGCAGCTGCCAGCCGGCCTGAATTGGCGAAGCACAAAGCGATGCCTGGAGGTTTGCAAAGATTATCTTAACCGAGGCAAAATAGGGCTGCAGCGCGAACGTATGACGCCGGGGAAAGTCATCCAATGGAGATGGGTTAAACAAAAAACCGCTGTCCGCCACTTTAAGCCGCAAGAACCGTCGATCATGCTGAACTAATCCCCGCAGCAAAAAAGCATAAAAGGCCACCTGCCACTTCTGGTAATATTGGGGCTGTCTGCTGCTTTTGATATCCCCGACCTGAAGGACAATTTCCTCTTCTTCACCCGCGACTATTCGGATCAGCCCGGGGACACCCACTCCGGGCAGGCTGATTTTTTGCTTATCATGGGAATCATGGAAATTAAAAAATGCTGACGATGGCGATAAAATATTATCAGCCAGCAACACCGGCCGGTAAATATATTTGCCGGCAGTCGCGTTTTGTTCATCAGCTACGCATTGTAATTGAGAAACGGTTTCAGCAAAGCGATCCTTGAGCGACTTAGTCCTGCCGTTTTCATCTTTTTCAGCGATGATGCTGAGAATCTGGTGGTGGCTGTTCAAGTGATCGAGGATAGTTTGTTTCCGGGCCGCCAGATCATCCTCCCCCTGGGGACGATTGCAAAGCGGCTGAGCTGCCGACGGCAAAAAATGAAAACAAAACCAGCGGCGGCATTGATGATGACGGAAATAACCGCCAATGATGCTTCCGGTTAAAGCTCGGAGCTGGTAGCCGGCATAGAAATCACAAACAGGGATAACACGGTCGGCCCGGCGTTTTTTCTCCCAGGCCAGCAAAGGTTCACCCTTGGCGGGAATATCAAGCAAAAGCTGTTCATTGTTCACCGGCTGGGGCCATACATCAAGATTTTCGGGGTCGCCCTGAACAATTTCAGACGACTGATTTTGGCAGCACTTAAAAAAATCAATCAACCGGGGATCCCGGATAAAACCGGCAAGTTCACGCAGCAGCAACTCTTTTGGCAGCGTGGAACAAAAAGAATTAAGGGGAAACATGACCCGCAGCACCTTAAAGTGACGTTCAAGCCACAAGCTAAAGTCCTCATCGGTCAAGGGTAGTGAAAGCTGTCTGAAATCAATCAGACAGGAGCATGACAGACCAATCTCATCAGCTGCTACCTGGAGATCCTCCTCCTGCTCGGCATAGGCTTCCCTGATGCTCCAGGCCAGAACCAGGTTGCCGACCGCCCCAATAAAGGTCCGGTAATAATACGAACCATTGGCCGTCCGCAGCACCTCAATGCCGTTCGCCAGCGTCACCACTCTTTTATCTTTTTCCAGCTCTTGCCGGATAAACATGCGGGTCCGGGAAAAAAGCCCCGGTGCGGCTACATTATCCTCAGCCCTGGTCGATTTCAGCACGGCCCGCATGGCTTGCGCCACTTCATAGGAAACATGAATGCCCATCCCCAACCAGGAGAGCTCTTTCGCGTCCAGCCTTTCAGACGGTTCAGCCACTACCCGCTTACGTTTCCCCTCATCTATCGAGACAATACGCAATCGCCGCCCGGCCAGCAGGACATGATCACCGGGATCAAATTGTTTGACGATGGATTGGGGAATATCGGCTACCGATTCACCCAGTATCTCCAGGCTGTAATCCTGCTCACTTTCCGGAAAATTGCTCCAGATTTGATGTTCAACCAGGGCATCCCAATAAAACCAGCCGCCGGCATACAGACCGGAAACCGCGGTTTCTTTCAACCACCTTTTCCGCCGCAAAGAATTAAAAATATCCTGGAGAGCAGCGACATCATCCCCCGCGGTCGACCCCGAAAAAAGTTCTTGCAGCGCCTTCAGGGAGAGCCGCTTTTTTTCATAGAGACAGGAAACAAGTTGCTGACTCAAAACGCTGGGCAACATCTTAGGCAGAGATGACTCCACCCGGCCTTCCCGGGCCAGATGCAACAAGGCGAGAAAACGCAAAAGCTGCTCTGACGCCCGTTCGCCCCGACAGATACCCCAGAAATGAATCGTGTCCTGACGGCGATTCGACCGGCCAATCCGCTGAAGGAAAGCAGAAACCGAGTCCGGTGGTTCAAAAAGAATTACCGCGTCAACATCACCAACATCAATACCCAACTCCAGCGTGCTGGTAGCAATACATACCGAACGTGGACGGCGGCGAAATCTTTTTTCAACCGCTTGCCGTTCTCTGACATTGAGGTTGGAATAATGCAGCTCCGCCATTCCTTTGAACACCCCTTGCTGATTCAAGACGCTGAAAATTTTATCACAACGGCCACGACTATTGGCAAAGATCAGAATTTTCCGATACTGCCATTCCCGGGACAAATCGCCCAGCAGATTCACCAGTTCACTTTCATCATTTTTCAGCTGCAGCAGCCGGGGCAGAATCTGACGGCTGACACTTTCAGTCAGCAGGACAAAATCCGGCCTGAGATGTAAAAACCGGCCAACGACAACGGGGTCGGCGATGGTCGCTGACAGGGCAATTTTCTGTAGCGGCCTGCTAATCCGGCGTTCCAATCGATGCAGGAGATAGGTTAGCTGTCGGCCCCGGCAGTGATGGATTAACGGCTGAACTTCATCGATTATAACCGTGCTAACCCGCCGAAGAAAACCGCGCAAATCAACATTGGAACTGCCCAGCATCACATCCAGCGATTCCGGGGTAGTCAGCATGAGATCCGGACGACCACCACCGCTGCGTTTAATATCCCCGGTACGGATGGCAAAATGAATCCCCAGACGTTCACGCAGAACCGAGGCAAAGCGCCGCTGGATATCAAAGGCCAGGGCGCGGGTGGGAACAATATAGATGGCGGATTCGGCCAATCCCGAGCTGATAATGCGCTCCAGGCAGGGAGCCAGCACGGCCTCGGTCTTACCGCTGCCGGTGGCGGACTGGATGATGAGATCACGATTAGCCAAAATCGGCCTGATGGCCTGCTCCTGAATAGGATACAAACCGGAAAAAGCACCATAAAATGTTCTGAAAGTATTAGGAAGTTGTAACAGGGAAGAATTCATACATCCTGGAAGATAGAAGGTCCAATTGATTAACCAAGGCCTTGAGCTTCAGGCGGGCATCCTGGCCACCAGTTGACGCCACCACCGCTGCCATTTGCTGTCGGGTCCCGGTTGCCGGCGGTTCCCATCCATAGGCCCTGGCATGCAAGTGGATGAGCCTTCCACTGAGCTCTTCCCATTCAGGCCCGGTAAGATTATGGAGGCGATGAACGCGCAACTGCCGCCAGGCTTCCCCATAGTTCAGCTCAAAATAGGGAAATTCCTCTTCATTGCAAACTTTTGCCCGGTCGTAGTCTTCCAACTGCACCTGGAGAAAAAAGTCATCGGTAAAAGCAAAGATGGGATAGAGTCCGGTATGGGGAGAAAATGGCGAGAAAAAACGATGAAGAATCTCATAACTTTTGCGGCGCTGAATAATCGACCGCTGGGTAATTGACTCTCCCTCGTCAAAAAGCAGCACCCAACCTTTAAAACCCATGGTTTTAAACATGGCCGCAAAGCTGCAAACCGCCTCAAAATAGGGTTCCCACCCTTTACAGACCAGCGATGCATCTTTATAAAATGAGACCTGACGATACTTCAGGGCATGGCGCAGACGATGCACCGGCAAGACGGCACCATTCAAGGCATTGGCCAGCAGCCAGGGAAACTCCCGGGGCCGATACGTGGTATATTTTTTCATTCCCTTCCAGCGTGGTGGAAGGGTCATATTTTCCTGAACCAGGGCAGTTAACACGGACTTGAAAAAATGAGGCATGGACTCCGGAATAATCGTCAGCGGATCGTTGCAAGACTTTTCAGACGCTTGCAGTTGTGAACCAACCCACTCTTTCCACCATTTCACCAGGGATAATTCACTGCCTGGAAAACGAATGTGACTAATCAGAGACCGGTAAACCTGGCGAAAGTCATGAAAGGAAATTTCCCGGGGATCAAGATTGATCTGACTGGTAACAAAGCCCTGATCAAGGGCTCGTTGACCAAGATAGGTAAGGCTATGGGATTTACCCTGGCCATAGGAACCGCAAACACAAAGATGGGGAGATGCATTTTGCTCCAGGGCTTGGACACCCTGGTCAAAGGCCTGATTTAGCTGCGTCTCATGAGTGGTTAACAGCCGCACGCCGAAGGGATCAAAAAGACCATCCCGCAAACGCTCCACTGCTCTTCGCAGCTTGAAATTATCGGAGTTTTCCAGCAGCTTGAAAAACTCATTTTGCTGTATCGTCATTAATTCCCGGTGCCTTCGTAAATAATCATAAAACTAGCGGCACCGTAAAAACTTCACATTCGAGGCAGGCAAAACCTGAGTCATGAGACATACTTAGCCATACGTCACCATGATGAAGGTTACGGCATAAGGTCGAAGATGGAGTTTTTACGAAACCATTATTATTTGTCCCAGCTTGGCTGCAGCTGCTCCAACTTCTCCTGCTCCATCTCTTGCTGACTGGCAACAATATGTTCGCCAAGATCCAGGTTCTCGACCGGAGCTTCCCCCTGCTCGGTCATATCCAGCAGCCGAATAACCTGTTTCACGAAAAGCCGGACCTCACTCAAAAGCCCCATCTTCTTCTGGTTTTGACAAATATCCAGAAGAATTTTATCAGTTACTACGGCTTTGGCATCCCAGCGATAAGCTATCTGGTGAATATGCCGCAAACACTGACCCAGACTGACCAACTCCTCAGCTTTTAATGGCGTCTGATGGAGGTCAACCAAAACTCCACGATAATTTAACCTTTTCTGTTCACCAACGGAACGTACCCGACTCCAGAGGGCATCGTAGGATTTAAACCCTTTTTCCGACAATAAAACGTCCGGGATGATGGCGAAAAAGATATGAAAATATTCCGCCTGTTCCGTATTATCAATCAGCAGCCGCACATTCTCGTAGGCCGCGTTGCGGATCGAGGTGGACTGGGCAATAACGATCTCCAGTTCATCGAGCAACAATACAAGCCCCTGGTGGCCAAGATAACGCAAAAAAGTATTCAGGGAATTGAGCATCTGTTTGCTGTTGGCCTTGTTCACCACCTCAAAAATGCCAAAGGGCTTAAGCTCCCGTTTGGCCACCTTACCGGCCTCAAACCAATGGAAAATAATCTCCCGGTTGGCGTTCCGCTCATCCTTGGTTTCGCCCTCCAACAATGGCAGAAACCGGTTATTTGCCAGTGATATCATGGCATTGGCAAAATTCACGTTCATCCCCGGCAAGTCACGCAGGGTTTCTCCCAGATTGGCAATGTAGTCTGGTGAAGGAGATGCCTGCTGTTGCTCCAGACCGTCAAGCCACTGATTCAGGAGATTTCGAATGCCAACCCCCTCAAAATTACCGCGAAGTTGACGGACAATGGCTTGATAGACAGCTTCAAATTTGTGAATCGGCACCTCACGCGTCAAAACCACAAAAGAGACCGCGAACCCCTGCCGCAAGGCAAGATGACGAATAATGGACATGAAATGAGTCTTGCCATCGCCATAATCACCCCGAATAAAACGGACCTTGGCCCCACCCTTGGCGATATAATTCTCCAGATCATCTTCAATAAATTTGATCCAGTTGTCCCGCCCCACTGTAAAAAAAGGAACATAGTCAGCCGGCACACTTCCCTTGCGCAGCGATTCAATAATGGAGCGGGCCTGAAACGGCTTCAACCCGTCGAGCTCTTCCCCGGTCATCATTTTTTAATCCTCCTTGAACAAAATAGTGGTCATCTGCTTGCGCTCCCCGCTACTATCAAGAAGCCAAAGCGAATAATTTCGTCCAGGACTCAATTCCAACATCATGCCATTGGAGGTGCCAACGATACCTGATTCAAAACATCTCCAGACATCAACGCCGAATTGCTCCAGACTGTAGCCCCGAAATTTGGTTTTATCCATATTGGTAAAGAATGTTTTGCTTTGCAGGGAAATAACATACTCCAGATAAAACCGCTGGATGGGAACAGGCTGGCCGACAGCAAGATTATCGGCTTTCATGATTGCGGCATACGTCACGTAAAGGCTGTCAATGTACTCCTGGGGATTGAATGGCCGATCATAGAGTTGTTTTTTCAGCCGCACCAGGGCTGCAACTATGCGACGGGGATCGATGGATTTCAGCAACTTTTTATTAATGATTGTGGTGCGATCACTAAAAGCAATCTCTCCGTCAATTCCTTTAAGGATGCTGAAGCGGGGGAAGTCGATATCAATAGCCAGCCCGGCATCATTTCCGAGCCGGGTAAGGTCGGCGATAAATTCAAGCCGATATTTTTCCACCTTCTCCCTGACATCGACACGCAAACCGTCAAAGATGGGCTTACACGCCGCCAATGCCTCTTCCTGCGCTACCTGTTCAGCCGGTTTACTATTGAGGAGTTCGTCCAAACGAAGGAAATCATCCCGGTCGGCACAGCGGATACACAGTTTGATGAAATCGGCCAGACGTTGACCGCGATTGAGCTCCTGTTGAAACGGGCGAACAATTTCACTTAACTTTTCCTGGGTTGTTCGCATGAAAGATTCATTATTCATATCCATATTATTATATCTCACTATTGCTATCGTAAGGGTAAAATCTCAGATCCATGATGGATTGATAACTAATAAGGAATTGTTTTTCAGCTGTCAAGCATATTCTGGAAAATTGAAAATAGGAAAATAGGGAGGAAAATACAGAAAAATAGGGGACAGACCACGGTTTTTGCAGAAATTGGGAAATTGGAGTACAGGTGAAAAAGCCAGTGGTAAAATCGACTGCGACAAATGCCTAGCCCTTTTGAAATAGGAATTTCATCTCCTGTCCATTTCTATCTGCGTAGGGCGGTGATTAAAACCAGGGACATTGCCTCAGTACGCCCGACAACAAAGTCAGGTATTCAGGTATATTGTAAAATACATAAATTTTTGTATTTTTAACTTTTTCCTTGACATATGAGCATAAAACGGTTTTATATTATAATAAGTTTGTTTTAACGTTAAATAAGGAGGCAACCATGGAAAGGCCAGTATCTCGATTCATCATCTTGTTTTGTGCTGTCATTTTAATCTTTTCAACCGTGAGCATCAGCCTGGGAGCTGGCTCTGAGAAGATAAACATCAATACGGCCACGGCCGAACAGCTCGCCGAACTAAAAGGGATAGGACCAGTTTACGCCAAGCGGATTGTCGAATACCGGAAAGCTAATGACCCGTTCAAAAAGCCGGAAGACATCATGAAAGTAAAAGGTATTGGCCCCAAGATACTGGCAGCAAACATCGATATTATAACGGTCGAATAGTAATAGGTCAGTCATATAGGGGACGTTGTTACTTTTACGCCATGAATTCTCCAACGTTCATCCATCACTTCCTCGAATCCAGCGCCAGAAGATTTCCCGATAAAATCGCTCTGGTTCACGAAGACGTCCGGGCTTCCTATGCTCAGATCAACGCCGCCGCCAACCGCCTGACCCACTGGCTCATCTCTCGGGGCATCACTCCTTAGTTGTGACAACCGAAAATTGACCACCTGTGATTACGTAAAATTGACCATCCTGCTGGAAAATTCGCTGGAATACGTGGTCAGCTACTACGGCATCCTCAAAGCCGGGGCGGTTGCCGTCCCCTTCGGCACCGATCTTAAACCAGACACCCTGCAGCCGCTGCTGGCCGAGCTGGAAGCAAAAATTCTGATCTCCAGCTTTCGTTTCGAACGACTGCTGCAGGCCACAAATCTCAATACCGGCCTTGCCCTTGTTCTCAAGCAGCCGAAACTTTTCCAATCGTCCCCGTCGGTTTCCCTCTTCTCCTGGGATGAAATCATGGCTGGCGAGAATGACGCCAATCCGAAGCTCACTCTCACCGAAACCGGGCCGGCCTCAATCATCTACACCTCCGGCTCCACCGGCAAACCCAAAGGGGTAATGCTCTCCCATGGCAACATCGCCAGCAACACCCGTTCCATCTGCCAGTATCTCCAGCTCACCGCTGACGATATCCAGATGGTGGTTCTGCCTTTTTTCTACGTCATGGGCAAATCCCTGCTCAATAGCCATTTCGCCGTCGGCGGCCGACGATGTCAGCGCGGAAGACTTAATCCGTCAGTGCGCCGCCAGACTTCCAAAACACAAGATTCCTTCAATAATCAAATTCCTGCGTGCCCTGCCAAAAAAAGCCAGCGGCAAAATCGACCGCGACAAATGCCTGGCCCTTTTGAAATAGGAATTTCATCTCCTGTTTGTATCTGACTGTGTGCGTCTGTGACTGATAATAGATAAATCCCGTACTTTTTTCGCCTTTGGCCTTTAGCCTTGCACCTTTAGCTTTTTTTTTCTAAAGATAATTGTGATTTTTCCGATGTGAATTAATAATGATGGACTTGTAACCAGAAACTTCAACCATACGAGAAAGGAGATAGAGAAAGGTAATTACTGCCAAAACAGGATATATGACTGAGCAACAACGTCTCTGCATATGCTGCAATAATCCTCACGGTAAAAGGAGCACAACATGAACAAGAAAAGATCAATGTATGTCGTTTTATTTTTTACTTTTCTGATGATGATTACTTTCACGAGTGCGAGTGCTCTGCTGGCAGCTGATTCCGCTTCCGGCAAAGCCAGCAAAATAAACATAAATACAGCCACTGCTGAACAGCTGACCGAGCTGAAAAGGATCGGCCCTGTTTATGCTAAACGGATCATTGAATACCGGAAAGCTAAGGGCCCATTCGAAAAACCTGAAGATATCATTAAGGTTAAAGGCATTGGGCCTAAAACCCTGGAGGCAAATATTGATATTATAACAGTTGAATAAACCGACAATCAACTCAACAATTAACGACGAGCAGGCAGGGACGTTGTCCTCTCTTTCGTCCCCTCTTTATGACTCTTTATCCTTAATTTGCTCATATGATTTTACAGTCATAATGCAAAAACTTGGCATCATCCGTCATCAGGAAAAACTTGTTGTTCAGTGACTGGACAATTAACATCCGGTCGAAAGGATCTTTATGGTGAAGCGGCAATTTTCCTAAAGCCATGGCGTCTTCACCAGAAAATGAGAGCATCTCAAGACCGATTTTCCGAGCCATTTCCAGTGGGTCAAACTCAATATCAATTTTGCCAATTGCACGTTTAATCATAAGCTCGGCAATACTCATGGCGCTTAGGAAGACCTCATTTGCCGGCGACTCAAGATCATAACGCCTTTTTTCACTGAGTCGGTCGGGACAAGACAACATCCAGAGAAAGATATGGGTATCAACCAGGATTTTCACGACTGTTCACCGTAAAACATAACATTTATTTCCTTATTTTCATCCAGAAAATCATCCGGTATTTTGATTTTACCGGCAAGCAAACCAAGTTTCCGTTTTACCTTGGGTTTATGGGGCACCAAGTCAACCAAGGGTAAATTATTCTTTGAGATTATTACCTCTTCACCGTGATAAGCCATATCTACGAGCTTGGAAAGACTTGTTTTTGCTTTGGATACGTTAATAATCATAAGCTTATCCTCTTTGCGACAAATT
>JAYEKE010000159.1 GCA_034660915.1 Pseudomonadota bacterium | reverse complement strand
GCCACCAGTACCGCAACAACCCCTTGAACGATGCGGCCCGTAACTCGGCATTCTGATCAGCTCCACCAAGAAACATGGGGGTCAGAATCTCACAATCCAACTCAATCCTTTCCCGACCATAAAAACGTGAAATATTTATAGCCATACAAAACCTCCTGAAAAACTCTAATTCACATCACCTTACAAATTTTCTTCAATAATTTTGTAACGCCCCAACCCGAAGCTGGTATTCTTACCAGCGTTGACGTAAGTTCCCAGCACCAACACCGGCCAGAAGGGTTTAAAATTACCTGAAAAAGTAATACGACCGATCAGACCGCTGGTCGACATGTAATCTTTTTGCCGGGTTGAATAGCGGCGACTCTCTTGCCAACGGGTCTCGTCAGTAACGGTTTCGATGGCCGCGGCCTGGGCGATGAGGCCGCGAAAATCAATCTCTGGCGACAAATCGCAATGAAAACGCTGCAAGATTGCCAGCCGGCGCAAAAGCGAGCGATAAAGATCCTGAAACGATAGTTTTCTGACAATACGCTTTTCCCGTACGAGCCGCAAATGGGTTAGAAACTCCAGCGTAACTTGATTCGGAATTTCGCCGGCTCGTCGGATGAGATCAGCTCCATACTCACTAGCTGACGGCAGCAACTCCCGTTTTTTCTGATCATAAATAACCAGATCCTGGCTGTCCACCACATTTTCCAGCTGGCATTTTCCTCGCTCTTTTCCCAGCCCCCGGGATGCTAGTTCATCCATCACCAACACAAAATAGGGCAGATAGTCATGAGCACGGCCAACCAGGATAAGACCAAAAGATAAAGTCTCTCCTTTCATAATCATCCGCCGTGAATTCAATGGCGGCCACAAAATGAAAGGGTGCGGCACTTTTTCGTATTTGCGCATCACCTCAGCCCCGGATGGACGGGGGGTTTCAAAGATATAGTTATAAGCGCAATTTGCGGCCAGAATGCATTTTTTACACTGTTTCTGCTGTTTGGCAATACAAACCGCTTTTCTGAAAGCGTAGCCAAAAGCCCCTCGCAGGGTAGAACCTTTAAAGGATGGCAGGGGGAAATCTTCCAGTGCCCGAAAAGTAAAAGTTAAACTGGAAATGCTAAAATCATCAAAAGATGTGATCATGAAATTCCATTTTAGAATTAGACTATTGAGAAATATACAACATCAGCCATTTCCGACCATTAACAGTTTTATACACATTAAATACAGCATAAAAACCTTTCACAAACATTTGTCAATAAAATTCATTATCATACTTGAATTCACGACTTCGAATTTTAACACTGTTTTACCTCTTTGTCAAAATCAACATTCCAGAGGCCAATAATTATTGAACGGAACCGAGTAATTCATTAACCTTATACTCAATATTTCGCCTCAACCCAGCCATATTCGTACAATACCCACGATATTTACTTATATCAACCTATCTCTTCATGACGTGTATACGTGATATCATCCGGCAATTGTTGACTTGCGTGGTCAAACCATTTATATAGAGAAATAATTCTCAATACCTGTTTGAAAGGAAGCTTAATGAAAAACAACACGGCCGTATTACTGCTGGCTTATGGCGGCCCGGAAAATCCGGCGGAAATTGAACCTTTCCTGCAGCAGCTGCTGCGGATGGAAAAGATTCCCACTCCCCTGCTCCAGCGGGTGGTAGAAAAATATCAGACTATCGGCGGCGGCTCTCCTCTGCCCCGCGTCTGCCGCGGTATTCGAAATAAACTGGGGAATCTTTTCGCTCACAGCAAGCACCAGCTGCCGGTTTACCTGGCTTTTCGCTACTCTAAACCAGATATTGATACGGTTGTCAGACAAATGGCGGCTGAGGGCATTAAACGGATTCTCGCCGTTTCCCTTTCCCCCCATGCCTCAAAAATCAGTACCACGGCCTATTTCAGCACCCTTGACACCGTGGCAGCAGAACTTTCATTGAAGGTTATTCCGGTTCTCAACTGGTACCGGAACCAGCAATACATCGACTGTCTGGCCAGAAGAATTTCCCTGGCGGCCAAACAACATTCCATGGATATCTCTTTGCCGGCCACCGCTCTGGTCTTTTCCGTCCATAGCATCCCGGAAAGTTACGTCAAAGACGGTGATACCTATGTGGATGAAATCAAGGAAAACATCTCTCTGCTGATGGAAAAATTCCCCGGCAGCCCTCATTTTCTCGGCTACCAGAGCAAGGGGAAATCCCCCGGAGCCTGGCTGGAACCGGACATTGACCAGCTACTGCCGAAACTTATTGATGATGGCTTGAAAAATATTATCCTCATTCCTTTAAGTTTTGCCATGGACCATCTGGAAACTCTCTATGATATTGACCAGGAAATCATTCCGGCAATCACCAGCCGGCACCAAGTCAACCTTGTCCGGATAACCATGTGCAATGACGATGATGACTTCATCAGCATGTTATTTAACGATATTTCATTTTATACTCAG
>JAYEKE010000158.1:28727-33056 GCA_034660915.1 Pseudomonadota bacterium | reverse complement strand
CACTCTGATTCGGCAAAAGAATGAAGGATATGGATACAGTTTTCAGTGAACATTTCGCCCATTTACACCGGCAAGCTGAACGACAAGTCGGGCAATTGTCCGCTGTTTGTGAAATGCTTGACCTGGCAGCCATTGAATTGGGAGGAGATACTAGTCAGCTGCTGACAAAACTTTTTGAAATCATTCTTCGCCACCTGGGAACTGATAGCCTGTATTTTAAAACAGAAACACCAGAATGGGAGAGAAATATTTTTCTCCCATTGCAACTACATGTATGTGCGGCCGGTATTCCACCACTCAACCATGATGAAATCCAGCAAATTGATACATTGATCAATAATCAGCCCGATCGCCCCATGCCTGCCCAGACATATCATCTGGGGGAACAAACCCTTGCCATCACAGCCCTTGAAGCAGGAAAATACCGGGTTGGTTTTCTGGCTATCCTGCACCATGATATCGCCTTTTTCACCCCTGAGCAATTCCGTTTCTTTAGACTCCTGGCAAATGAATTGACAAACATACTGCGCCTGCTTGAAAAACAGCAGCAGTTGATAGAAGAAACCCGAAACAAAGAACGACTATGCCGTTTTTTTTCTCCTGAAATCAGCAGGGAAATTCTGGCAACAGCTGGACAGCAATGCCACAGCAAAGAAAGCCTGGCCACCATTCTATTTGCTGATATAAGAGGATTTTCCCAGCTGACTGAAACCCTCAACCCCCAGCAGGTTACCAAAATATTAAACCATTTTTATCAAACCATGACCCGGATCATCTTTAAACACCTGGGAACCCTTGACAAGTTTGCCGGCGATGGGTTATTAGCCCTTTTTGGAGCTCCGGTCAGCCGGGAAGATGACCCTTTCAGGGCAGTCAAAGCCGCTGTCGAGATGCAGCAGGAATGGCAAAAACCATTTTCGATTACAGCTGAAGATAACCCTGCAGTCAACATTAGGCCAGACTTTGCCGTTGGAATCCATACCGGCAAAGTGATATCAGGTTTTTTGGGAAATGATGAGTTATTGACCTTTACGGTCATCGGTGATGCGGTAAACACCTGCCATCGAATTGTATCACTGGCAGAAGCCAGACAAATTATTATCAGCGGTGAAACCAAGGTGACCATGGATCAACAGGATAACAATACATCCTCGCTGTCAGCAGTAATTGTTCCCTACCGGTCAGCCCAGTCATTGCGGGGAATGGATAAGGTTATTGATCTGTATCAGGTTGAAAAATATGGAGCATAAACCGAGCATGAGCATGTACTGCGAAAAAATACCACTCAAGAAATCGGCAGAAATACCGAAAGTATAAATATGGAAGATCGTCGAGTTTTTAAACGGCATGATAAGCCCCTGAGAGTGGAATTTGGTTTGATTGGCGAGAAGGCATCCCTTTCCAATCGAGCCAGTTTTCAGGGTTTTATTGAAGATATCTCTCTGGGGGGATTGCGTCTGCAGCTGCGGGAACGATACGGCAAGCTGTATAAAATGAAGCTTCAGGGTAAAAAGGTCAAACTGGCAATCCCGTTTCCCCAATTCAATTATACGGTCTATGCCCTCGGAAAAATTCAGTGGTCCAATGATTTCCAGGAACATGCTGAACACGTGATTACCCTGGGGGTTAAATTTATTGACCTGTCGCCCACCGATTGTCAGTATCTGGAAAACTACATGGGCAGCAATAAAAGCGACCATAACCTGCTTTGGGAGCTCTGGAATAAGGAAGTCAAACCATGAATGTCCTGCAACTCTCCCCGGATACCAAGCTGAAGTCACCCGAGGAATTCAACACCAGACTCTGGGCGGTTGGCGGTGGCAAGGGTGGGGTAGGTAAAAGCATCATTTCCCTGAACCTGGCCTACTGGCTGGCCAAACTGGGACATAAGGTTGTCCTGGTGGACGCGGACTTGGGAGGTGCCAACCTGCATACCCTGCTGGGCATGAAGTTTGTCCAGCATACCCTGTCGGATTATCTGAGTAAAAAGGTTGATTCACTGGACAAAATTGCCATTGAGACCCCGGTACCCGGATTGCGGCTGATCTGTGGTGCCAGCGATATTGTTGGCCTGGCCAACCCTAAATATGCCCAGAAAATGAAACTGATGCGGGCCATGAGCCTGCTCAAGGCCGACCACCTGATCCTTGACCTCGGGGCCGGAACCGACTACAACACCCTGGATTTTTTTCTTTACTGCACCTACAAGGTTGCGGTCATCACCCCCCAGCCTACGGCGCTGCAGAACGGCTATGGCTTCATCAAAAGTGCTCTCTACCGGGCAATCAACCGGGCATTTGAACGCAATCTGCGTCTGGAACCATTAATTAAACGGGCAACAGGCCAGGATCTTAATGATCCAATTGCGACCATGGAGGAACTGGCTGAAGCTTTTGCTGAAGTTGACGAGGGCTACGCAAAACGACTGAAAGAGATCATCAGCAATTTTCACCTCTACCTGATCAGCAATATGATTAAAAAAGATAAGGACCGCAAGGCTTCGGAAATTATCAGAACCGTATGCCGGAAATATTTAAACCTGGGCCAGGTAACCCTGCTGGGAAATATTCCCTATGACAGCCAGATCGAAGAATGCGTCGCCCGCATGAACCCGGCATTCATGACCAATACCAAGAGCCAGTCCGCCCTGGAGTTTTACCAGCTGGTCAATTCCATCATCAAGGAAAGTAATAACTCTGAGAGGGGAAACAGCATCACACCCACCGCTTAAGGCTACCTTGAAAAATGGTCTTTAGCCTTTAGCCTTTAGCCTTGCACCTTTAACCTTTTTAACCTTGTTCGCTGATTTCTAACGGCTACCCCGGCCAAAAAGAACCACCTTAATGGTTTCCATAATAATCAACAGATCAAACACGGGGGAAAGATATTTAATATAGTACAATTCATACTGCAGTTTTTCTTTGGCATCTTCCACCGAGGCTCCGTAGGAGAAACGTACCTGAGCCCAGCCGGTCACTCCAGGCTTCACTGAAAAACGCTGGTCATAAAAATGAATTTCTTTTTTTAGCTGATCAACAAAATATTTTCTCTCTGGACGGGGACCGACAAAGCTCATATCACCTTTAAAAATATTGATCAGCTGAGGGATCTCGTCCAGACGGGTCTTACGGATAAAGTCACCAACCCGGGTTACTCGATCATCATTTTCCGTCGCCCACACCGGGCCATCTTTTTCCGCATCGGTCCGCATGGAACGAAATTTAAAGAGTGAGAAAGGGTTTTCATCCTCACCCAAGCGTTCCTGAACAAAAAAAACCGGCCCCGGTGAATCAATCTTGATGGCCAGGGCAACAAGCATCATCATCGGCGCCGCCAATACCAAAGCACCCCCAGCCAGGATCATACCGATAAAGCGTTTAAACATCCTGGTTTGCTGTGGTTTTTTAAATCCAGAAGTAAATATCAACCAGCTGGGGCGCAAATTATCGACCAGGATCTTGCCTTCCAGTTGCTCATAGAAATCCACATCTTCCATCACCATAACACCGGCCATCTTGCAGCGCAAAAGCTCAGCGGCTGGGAAAATGCCGCGCCGCTGCCCCATGGAAACGATAATGCGATTCACTTTCTCAGCTAAAGCGATGGCATAAAGCTGAGAATAATCAGAGCTCAAAAGCTTACAACCGGCACATCCATTTTCCCCCTCTTCTAACTCACCCATAATCCCCACAATCTGGTAGCCGGAATTCTTGCGACCGGCAATCCCCTCACAGATTTTTCCAGCCACGTGACTGTCACCCACAAGCATAATCAGCTCGTTGAACCGATCATGCCTCGTCAGCCAGTCATAAAAAACCCGCCAGCTATAAATCAATAAAAAGTCGGCCAGAAGAATGAAATAGATATAGGGACTGGGGAAAACAGCCAATGGAAAAACATAGGAAAGAATAGCCAGGAACAGACATTGCAACCCGGTAGCCTGCACCAGGCGCAAGCTGTAGACCGAAAAAGGCACCCTGGTCTTAATGTCATAGAGATCAAAATAAAAAAGGGAGAAATGATAAAAAACCGCGAAGCTGATAATATGGGGAACTAATAACTGCAGGTCATAGCTATCTGATCCCAGCCAGTAAATCCCGCTGTAAATGCTCAGCAAACCGCCGGCGACAATCAGCGACAATTCGATAAGAAAAAAGACGGTGGTTCGCAAGTTAAACTGTCGCACAATCCCCTTTCAGACTAACATACATGGTTATAAACCTCATGAAGATTTTTACAGCACTACTCATTCTTACGGTTTATGGTTTACCTTTAACCTTTAGCCTTTAACCTTTAGCCTTTAACCTTTAGCCTTTAACCTTTAGCCTT
>JAYEKE010000158.1:1380-28627 GCA_034660915.1 Pseudomonadota bacterium | reverse complement strand
CCTTTAACCTTTAGCCTTTAACCTTTAGCCTTTAACCTTTAGCCTTTAACCTTTAGCCTTATTTGGTTTCCTGGTAATAAAAGCTGGAAGTACGATAATCAGCACCATTAAAAACTATGCCGATAATTTTTTCCCGGTCAATATTCTTCAGCGCCTGTTTAACCACCTCACGATCTGTTTCGCCATATCTCACCACGATAATGATACCATCCACCTGATTGGCAAGAATATCAGCCTCCGTAGTAGACATGAGCGAAGTGGTGTCAAAAATGATATAACGATCCTGATAGCGGGACTGTAAATCCCCGATCAGGTGCTTCATGCGATCAGAGGCCAGCAACTCAGATGGTTTTGCCGGGGCAATGCCCATGGGCAGGATGGTCAGTCGGGACAAATCCGTTTTTACCAGCACCGATGACAGATCAATATCTGAAGTCAGGTAGTTGGAAAGCCCACGATTGAATTCCATTCCCAGATATTTGCTGATTTCCGGTTTACGGAAATCACAATCCACCAGCAGAACGTATTCATCCAGACCCTGGGCCAGGGAGAGCGCCAGGTTAACGGCAATGGTGGTTTTCCCTTCCCGGGGGACGGCACTGGTTACCAGGATGGTCTTGTTGGGCAACCGCTGGGGAGCGCTGAGAATGATCTTTGTCCGCAGCTTTTTCACCTGTTCAGAAGCCAGGGAAAAGGGTTCCGTCAATGATACCAGGTGTTCATCCAGAAGTGCCGGATTCAGATCAATCTTTTGCGAAGTTTTCCGCCCTGAGGCCGCAGTGGCAGGAGTTGGTTTGGGTATTGTTGATTTGGTTACAGTCTGTTTGTCCGGCTCCGGCTGGAGCTCAACTCGCTCACGCTCCAGTGGCTTAGCTGCAATTTCCGGCTCTCTTACCGCACTAGACTCTACAACCGGAATTACCGGTTGTGACTGCGGCTCAGGTTTGGCAATCAGATCTGCCGGTTGTGGTTCTTCAGCCACAGCGTTATCCTGAACAGTTACCACGGTTGCCAGACTTTCCTGCTCAGCTTTTTTTAAAGCATCCTGAATTCTACTCATAATCAAAACTCCAAAAATCGTTCCAGTCTACAAAAGGGAGCGAATAAATGCCATCCCACGATCCAGTTCCTGGCGAAAGGAGACCATTAACAGAATTAAGATAGCCATTAATGCAACAATCCACAGCATGCTTTGCCAGCGGGAAAGATACCTCTTTATGAACACCCCTTTTACTGCAGCAGCCGGGGTATTCTCCCTTTTGAGGGCCAGGTCGGTCACCACTTCCCCAATAATTCCTTCATCAATGCTCCTGATCCCCTGGGCATAACCAATGAGAAGGGCATTATCGCCAATCACATTAATCAATCGGGGAATACCGCCACTATACCGGGCTATCATTTCCAGAGCCCGGTTACTGAAAAGGTTCACATCGGCAGTCCCGGCCACCAACAGCCTTTTCCTAATATAGTCTTTGACTTCCAACAGGCTCAGGGGGGGCAGATGATAACGGATGACCACCCGCTGATTCAGCTGCCGCAATTCACTGCGACCCAGTTTCTCCTTCAACTCCGGCTGCCCCACCAGAACCATCTGCAAAAGCTTGTTTTTCTGAGTTTCCAGATTGGAGAGCAAGCGAATTTCTTCGAGAACCTTGAGACTCAGGTTCTGGGCCTCATCAATAACCAATACCGGAATTTTATGCTCTTTCAAGCATTTCAATAAAAACTCGTTAAATATCCGCAAATTCTCATGTTTATCCTGACTATGGTGCCGGATCCCGAATTCATCAAAAATGGTGGCAAAAAATTCCGTTATGGTCAAAATAGGGTTGAAGATATAGGCAATTTCAACATTTTCATCCAGATTATTCAGCAGATTCTGGATGAGGGTGGTTTTGCCAATCCCCACCTCACCGGTAACCACCACAAATCCCCGCCGCTCACGAATACCATACACCAGGTGCGCATAGGCTTCCCGATAATGGCTATTCAGGTAGAGGAAATGAGGATCAGGGGTTAGATTAAACGGCCGTTCCTGAAAACCGTAAAAGGCGCAATACATGATCACCCATGTTTACAAATGAAAGAAGGTCTGTTGAAACCAGCCGGGAAGGGAAAAGGTCAGTTTAAAATACATAAACCCCAGTCCTCCGGCAGCCAGCATGGCCATGAATATCACCAATACCCCGCCGAGATTTTTAATTTTTCGCCATTTCAACTCTTTTCCGGTCAGAATCTTCGGGATGGTAATCAGTACCGGAACCCCGAGGTCTTCTTCTATATCGGGAACATAGCGATATGATTTGCCCAGAAAATCCAACAGCAAAGCCAGGCCGACGCCAATCCCCAGGCCCAATACCATTCCGGCCAACAGAATTTTTCGCCGATCCGGTTTAAAGGGTTTAACCGGCAGCAGGGCAGGATCCAGGATTTTAAACTGCTCACCCTGCTGCTGCATCTCCAGGTTTTCAGCCAATTGGGCTTCAATTTTCCGATCCAGAAGATTCTGATAATTCTGGTGGAGGTTGCCATAATCACGGGTCAGGGCCACCAGTTCAGCTTCCCGTTTGGGAGCATTTTCCACCTTGGCATTGACCACGTCAATTTCAGCCCGCAGCCGCTTGAGTTCATGCTGTAATTGCAATATCTCATGTCTCGCCAACGTTATCTGGTTGCTGATCTCAACAAATGCCGGGCTGCTCGTACGACTGGCAGATACCTGCGCACCTGCATTTCCCGTCTCAGGCTGTTTACTGGACTCTAGTTTTGCTTCCAGCTTCTTTATTTTTGCCACCATGCTGATGACATCCGGATGGGCATCCGTATAACGGCTCCGCAGTGACGACAAATACTTTTTCATCGCTTCCAGCCGGGCGGCATCCGGATCAACCGCCACCACCTGTCCTTCCACCATCACCGTGTCACTGGAGGTGGGCAGCTGGTTTAATTGCTGCTGCAGTTGAATCTGGCGATCTTTAGCTGCTGCCAGGGCCGCACTTGAGGTCTGATACTGGACCTCCAGACGGTCAAGCATCCTCAGATTGGCATCCTGCTGGTCCGGCAACTCACCCATATATTTTTGCTTGAAGACACTGAGCAGCGCTTCCTTTTCAGCAAGCTGTTTTTCCAGCTTTCCCAGTTCCCGATTCAGGAAATTGGAAGTCTCCCGCGCCTGGCGTTCACGCAGCTTCAAATTCTCCTCAATGTACAAAGAAGCCAGGCCATTGGCCACCTGCATGGCAATCCGGGGATCCGGATTCTGAAAAGTGAGGGTAAATGAATTAACCCCGGTACGGGTGCGCTGATTGACTGAAACATCAATTTTTTGGCGCATCAGTTCAATAATCTCTTCCGGGGCCATTTCATTGACTTCCTTCCGGTAAAGACCATAGCGTTCAATGACCTGCTGCAGCCTGGTCCGACTCATGATCTGCTGGTTGAGGGTCTGCAGGCGGTCAGCTACTGCCGCGGGGACCGTCGAACGGACATAATTTTCCGGCACCTTCTGGGGCACCACCAGGATCGTCGTTGAAGCCTGGTAGATATTGGGAATCGCCAGGGCGAAAATAAAGCTGCCCAGGGTTATCAGGATAAATGGCAGGGTTATCAGCCATTTGTTCCGTAAGAACAGATCAACATACTGTTGCAGCTGCAGCTGTTGACGGTTATCGTTTAAAGCCATGTACCCAACTCCTGCGCGTGGAAATATATCAGCTCAATGTACTTCATAACTTCTTCGGCAACCGACAGGGAAAAATTAAGCAAAAAGGTGGTGGTCAAACAATCTAAAACAAGAGCGGCAAGTTTTTTGCAATCAAGCCGCTCAGTGAAAATTAGCAAATTTTGCTTCGCCTTCTTCGAAGGGGACCGAATTTAATTCTGTCCCCAATCCCGGCAACCGGTAGCTAGAAAACAATCCTCAACTAGAAAATATCCCAATGACCGGTAGCCCGAAAGGCAATCCGGTTGTCGGTATAATCATCCTCATCTAAAGAAGAATCATTCTCGGCATAAGTATAGTCAAGCGACAGCGAAAGCCAGGGTAGCACGGCATAAGCAAGACTGGCATTCACTTCATAACTGTCATCATCATGGGAGCTCAGTTCTTCTTGATAGTCATCATTGCCGATCATGCCGCTGCCGGTTAAAGTCCAGCGGTCGGCAAAGTCATAGGTAAACGCCGCCTGGGCCCGCCAGTACTCCGTATAGCCGTTGTTGTCGCCGCTGAAATTATCCACATCCGTTCCCTGGTCAAATGACAAGGTAAAGGACTGGTGTTCAAAATCACGCACCAGACTGACATGGTAGTTGTTCCCATCCGCATCATCACCATCCCCATCGGTATTGCGGTCATAGCGGCCATAGCTCAGATCAAGGGTATAATGTTCCCAGAAACGGTAGACAATCCCTAAGTTGCCATCATACTCATCCCAGTCTTCTTCCAGGCTGCTATGATCATACTGATAATCAGTGTAACCAATTTCACCATAGACATCGAGGGCGGGAGAAAAAGTATGAGTATAGCGGGTGGTGGCCTCATGGCTGTAAAAATCATCGGGACCTTCATACAACCCCCGGGTAAAAGCATAATCAAGGTCAATCAGATTTTGCTCATCAAAACGAAATCCCAGGTGACCGGTCACCGCGTGTTCCTTGCTGTCTTCCTGTTCTGGATCGTCATTTTGCAAGATTCCGAAACGATAACCGGCTTCAATGAGGCGATCGACACCAAAAGTATAGGTTGCCCTGATACTGCTGTCATTACGGTAAAAAACGTTGCGGCCCTCCCGGTCACCACTGCCAGAAGCACCTTCTTCAAAATCACGACTCTCATCATCGAGAGGATCTTCACTATGCAGGTAATGATTTTCAAATTCCAGGTTCAAAGGCTCCCAAGGCTGGTAATGAACGAGGCCGGTCAGATCATGGGAGATGTAGTTCAGGGAACTGTCATCCATGTAGGTGTTCATCCCCGGTCGGTAAACAATTTCCAGCCCGGCATGTTCGGCCAACATCTGCCAGGAAATTTCCGGTTCCACCATGATATTCCAGTCATCCACTTCATGATCGGGATCAAGGTAGATATTGTCATCGTACTCCAGACCGGTAGAAAGGCCGGCAGCCAGATGATACTGCACCCCGGCAAAAACCGGCTGAATGAAAAAAAACAGCACCAGGATAACCAGCATAATTTTTTGTTTCTTTTTCATCAATCTCCCCTTCATTACCTAAATCTAACCTAAACTGAGCGATTAGCCTTTAGCGGTTAACTATTAGTTTAATGATTACAGGATATTTTGCTATTACAAACGTAAACATTCGACTACGTTTTCAAAAAAAGATAAAAATACTCTCACAGAGGCACAAAGTCACAGAGAACCAGAGTCATTTGCCCTCTGTGACTCCGTGTCTCTGTGAGAAATAATAAAAATTTGTCAATCTATAGACAAAGTCGAATATTTACTTACAAACTTTCACCCGTTGGGTGTTATTTCTCATTAACGTAACGCCTTTATTTTTCAAGGCTAAACGCTGATAGCTAACAGCTAATCGCTTAACTTAGGTCTAAATTAAGCTATTAGCCCTTAGCTATTAGCTGTAAGCTCAATGAATTCAGGATGTTTCGTTATTTGCAGCTTTAATCCGTTTGGTGTTTTAAGTTGTTCAGTTAATGACTTGATTTTACTTAGCTAAATGCTAACAGCTCACAGCTAATGGCTCAGCTTAGGTTCAATCAAACAGACTTTCAGCCCTTTGATTACTGGACAATCAGCCGGTCATTTTTATGTAGATAGATATCAGGTGCCGCCCCGGAAACAATTTTATCATAGTTGATACGATAATGCTTTTCCTGCCCAGTCTCCTGGCGTACCAGAACAATTTTATCTGGGGTGGCCCATTCAGCAAAGCCACCGGCCATGGAAATCGCCTGCAAAACTGTGGTATTACTGCGAATGGGAAAAGCTCCGGGAGCAATGACCTTGCCAACAATAAAGATCTTGAAACTGTTAATGGCATTCAGTGAAACTGAAACATTCGGGGTTTCTATATACTTGGCATAGCGTTTGGTCAGCACCTCGGTCAACTGCTTGACATTTAAGCCTTCAGCCTGAACATCTCCCACCAGAGGCAGGGAAATCAGTCCATCAGGCCTGACGGTTGCATCCCGGGAAAGATCCTGGTCTTTCCATACCTCCACATGCAGGACGTCTTCAGGTCCGATGACGAATTGATCCTTGGAAAAACTCATTGGCGCTTCCGCTGAGCTTATCTCAGGAAAATCAGCGGTCACACATCCCAACAAACAGCCAACCAGCAAAATATTCAATCCAACCAAGAGCATTTTTTTCATCTTTTCAGCCCTCCTTCTCCCCCATCTGTCAGCGAATCTTCATCATGAATCATCGACCTCACTTCTCCTTCAGGATGCAAACCACATTCTTTAATCTTTGTCAATAAACTCTTGTAACTGATTTTAAGATACGAGGCAGTTTTGACCCGGTTCCAGCCGGTTTTTGCCAGCGCTTTTTCAATAATTAAACGTTCGGCCCGACGGGCCGCTTCCTTCTCAAAAACTTTCAACTCCTGGACATCATCAATGGCAATCATTTCCTCCAGATTATGACTCAGGCCAACCCGCTTTTTAGCCGAAATCTCGGAAATTGCCGGCGTTTCATCACCAAAAATAACTACCCTTTTAATCATGTTTTCCAATTCTCGCACATTTCCCGGCCATTGATAATTAAGCATCAGTCGCAAAAGCTTCCGACTGAAGTTCATGGGTTTCCGATTATACTGCCGGGAGAACTGTTCAAGAAAATATTCGGCGATATGGGGAATATCATCCACCCGCTGCCGCAGAGGAGGTAAAAATATTTCCACCACCTTTAACCGATAATAAAGATCCTGGCGGAACCGGCCCTCGTTCACTGCCTGCTCAATATCCAGGTTGGTGGCTGAAACAACCCGCATATCAACCTGCACATCACGATCAGATCCCAATGGCGAGAAGCTGCCATCCTGCAACACCTGTAATAATTTGGACTGGAGAATCGGATTAATTTCACCAACTTCATCGAGATATATTGTCCCACCACTCGCCGCTTCAAATTTACCGGTTTTACGCTCCCCGGCTCCGGTAAACGCGCCTTTTTCGTAACCAAAAAGCTCACTTTCAATCAATTCAAGGGGAATTGCCGAACAATTGACTTTAACAAAGGAACCGTTGGCCTGCAGTGAATGGGCGGCAATAACTTTTGCCAGCAGGTCTTTTCCGGTTCCACTTTCACCCCGAAGCAGGATCGGAACATCCGTATCAGCCACCTGATCAATAATAGAGCGGATCGGCACCATCATCCTGGAACAGCCAAAGATAAGGTCATAAAGATCATATTCTTTCAGTTGTTGCCGTTTATTCCTTACCTCGCGAGCTAAAGCTTTCCGCTCCAGGACCTTCCGTATCCTTATTTTGAGCTCCAGAGCATCAAAGGGTTTACTGATAAAATCATCCGCTCCCGACTTCATCGCTTTTACCACCACATCAATGGAATCATGAACCGAAAGGGCAATAATGGCTATTTCCTGATTAATGCTGCGGCAGGTCTCGATGATATCCACCCCATCTTTGCGGGCAGAAATATCAATAACAACCAAATCGGTCTTTAGTTGACGAAGTTGGTCCAGGGCCTCGCCGGCATTACGGAAAGTTGAAACCAGAAACTCCGGCTGGTCAAGAATAGTCTCTATCAATCCCTGAACCACCGGATCATCAACCAGCAACAGCAGATGGAAGGAATCAGAACCCATTACGTTCTCTCATGTTTACCTTTTCAATACCGCAGGCTTTCAACTTTAGCAAAAAAGTTTTATAGCTCACCTGCAAGAGACGAGCGGCCTTTTTCTTATTATACTTGACCTTTTCCAGCACCTGCAAAAGGTAGGAACGGTCCTCAGCTGTCACAATCTGTTTCACCATCTGCCGCAAAGGAAGAGGCTTATTTTGCGCCAGCAGCAAGGATATTTCCTGCAGGTAGGGAGATTCATGAGGGGATGACTGCTTCTCTTCTTTGTTCAACTGAGCCTCAGCCTTCTGCCAGCCGCTGCCGCTTCCCAGGATCACAAATCTTCTGATCCAGTTTTCCAGCTCCCGAACGTTACCCGGCCAATTCCTGGCAAGCAGTCCATCGATAATTTTGCGGGATATTTTTCTTCTACGGCCATAACGTTTATTGTAAATCTGCAGAAAATGATCAATCAACAACGGGATATCATCTTTTCTTTTATCCAGAGAGGGGACATAAATATTAACCACATTAAGCCGGTAATATAAATCTGAACGGAAAAAACCTTTTTTAATTTCCTCTTCAAGATTACGGTTTGTTGCCGCCAGGATACGACAATGGACCGCTATTTCTTTCACCCCTCCCAGGCGGGTACAAGCCTTATCCTGCAGAACCTGTAAAATTTTGGTCTGCAGGGGCAGACCCATTTCCCCGATTTCGTCAAGAAATATAGTTCCTTTACCGGCCTGTTCAAACTTTCCAAGCTTGTTGCGCAAGGCCCCGGTAAACGCTCCTCGGTCGAAACCAAACAACTCACTTTCAAGCAGATTTTCCGGTAGCGCCGCGCAGTTTATTTTTATGAATGGCTCTTCAGCCCGCCGGGATAAAAAATGCAGACGATTGGCAACCAGTTCCTTACCAACACCGGTGTCCCCATGGATCAACACCGTAACATCCGTATCGGCAATTTGTTCGATAACCTCCTTAACCATTTTCATGGAATCACTCTGGGAGATAATTTTACGAATGCTTCTATTGGGCAACCGTGAAGAAAGTTGTTCCTTCTCCTCTTTCAAGCGCTTTTCTGCCAGAACATTATTAATGGTCAGGAGCAATTCAGTATTATCAAAGGGTTTTCTGGCATAATCCCAGGCACCGGCCTGCATGGCCTCAACTACAACATCTGAACGGTCAATGGCTGAGAGCATCAGCACCGGCAATACGGGAAAACGTTGATGAATCTTTCGCAGTAAAGCAATACCGCTCATCCCCGGCAACATAATATCCAGAATCACCAGATCAAAACTATTTTGCAACAGCTTTTCCCATGCCGTTTCCGCATCATATGCCATCTCGGCATCATAACCATTCTCGCCCAGCAAACTGGCCAGGCATGAACAGATTATCTCTTCATCATCAACCACCAGGACGGCTATTTTATCGGCAATATCCATAACTAAGGTATAAGGTTCAAGGTTAAAGATGTAAGGCTAAAGGGTTCCCCGTACACCGTAACAGGATTAATGACTACAAACCCTCAACTTTCTGACTTGCGTTGTCAGGGACATAATTACCGGATGTTCGGGCTTAGCTCATAGCGGTATTGGCCGCCGAACGAATCACACGATGTGATTCGCGGCGGACGGCCGGCGAGAATGAGCGAGAGCCATGCCGGAACATCCCCGGAGATTTCTTACAGCTGTTTTTAGGGCAACTCAGAAAGTTGAGATTAAGCTGTAAACCGCAAAGGAAGGATAAAACTAAATCTACTTCCCTGAGCTGTCCTTTCAGCGGAGATACAGCCGCCATGGCATTGAACTATTTTACGACAGATTGACAACCCCAGCCCGCTGCCTTCACTCTCATGACTGGTATAAAATTCACTGAAAACCTTCTGGCCGTCAATTTCCGGAATCCCGCACCCGGTATCCTCTATTGAAATACTGATCCCTTTGTCCATTTTCAACCAGGATCCACTTTGTCCTTGATTCATTACGGACTCAAGCTCATCGGCACAAAGATAATCACCAAACGTCACTTCTTGACTGTGCCAGATGATTTTACCACCAGAACCGGTAAATTTAATCGCATTATCCATCAAATTTACCAGAACCTGGCCGATTTTCTCCCGGTCAAACAGGAAGGGCTGCAAACCGGCCTGCAACTCGCTGGTCACCATAATGCCTTTTTCTTCCAGAAGAGGACGAAAGTAATCAATCGTATTAAAAATTTCATCATTTATTGGCCAGCGACGCATATTCAACTGCTGTCCGGCATAATTTAACCGGCTATAAACCAGGATATCATTCAATAAATGAATAAGTCTTCTTGACACTTTATCCAGATCAGCAAAAAGTTTTTGCCGTTTTTCCCCATGTTTTGACATATCGCCAACCAACTGCTGCAGATAACTGTTGATTACCGTAATGGGGGTTTTAAGTTCATGAACCAGGGAAGCAAAGAAGGTATCTTTCATTTTATCCAGCTGCACCCGATCACTGATGTCACGAACATAAAACTGGTGGATGAATCCGTGGTCATCAGGTACCCGACAACCAGTCACTTCAACTTTCACCTGGTATTCATGGGAATGCTTCAAATCTGTTTCAAAATGAAATTCAGGCTTATGGCAATCTGGGTCCTGCGCCATAAACTCCTGGTATTGACAGGGAGTCATCATTTGCTGCCGGTTGGCAAGGTCAAGAATATCATTTAAATCTGTGCCAGGCGCTTTTTCATCATAACCAGCCATCTTCCAGAATTGGGGATTAGCATAAAGAATAATTCCATCCTTGGTTGTGACAATCCCTTCAGCAGCCTGTTCCACCAAAAAACGGTATTTCCTTTCGGAATCAGCCAGCTTGCGATAACCTTTTACGACTTCCTGCTCCAGATGTTTATTGACTTGCTGCAACTGGGTAATCAACAGCGCATTTTTCAGGGCTTTGGCAGTCTGATCGGCAATGATTTCCAGGGAAGCCAATAGTGGTTGCCCCAAAGCACCAGATTCAGAGTGGCTCAGGCTGATGCCCCCCAGCACCTCATCTCCATCAATAACCGGGACACATAAAAGGGATTTAACCGCTACAGAAGAGGCATCAAACAGGACAAACTCCGGACTTTGAGTAACATCATCAATGAAAAATGGACGTCTTTGTAATGCCGCCCTTCCAAGAATTCCCTCACCAAGACGGAATTGAATCAGATCATCGGTATTATCATCATGAAAAAAGACCGGAACCGGGTCCTGTTTACCCATGGCAGCCCGTAAAAACAGACGCTGCTGATGGCTGTCCATGACATATAACGAACAGTTCTCAGCATTGGTTTCAGCTATTATCGCCCTGACAATGGTTTTGCAGACCTGAGGAAAATCATTGGTATGACGCAGGGAGCTGCCGACCCGGTTCAATAACAAAAGTTGTTTTTGAAGATCACCAGCTGACTGCAAGAGCTCACCCCCCTGGGGAAGAAAGGATAATAAGGGTGAAAAGATATCCAAAACAAAGGTTTAGGTAACATACTGCCGGGAAAATAGCAAAATTTTTTCACGCTCGGGCAAAAACAATGCTTTGATAAAAGATCGAAAATACCTGCAAAATGAAGGGATGCTGAAACCACTACCACAATCCTATGGAAGTTCAATCATCGGTCTGGAGCTATTATTGCTCAGCCAAAACATGACGGAAAGACTGACCATCAAAGGGTTTTTTTATTTGCATTACCATGTCGATTACGCTATGTAAACTAGCTTGTAATTATCCATGCAAACAGGTTGTTTTTCAACTGGTATACATTTTACTCAACTTACTGACTTGCATTGCCAGGGACATATTTGCAGGATGTTCGGGCTTGGCTCATAGCGGTATTGGCCGCCGAACGAATCACACGACGTGATTCGCGGCGGACGCCTCAGAAGCCGGCCAAGGACGGCCGGCGAGAATGAGCGAAAGCCATGCCGGAACATCCCCTGGAGATTTCTTTCGCTGTTTTTAGAGCAACTCAGAAAGTTAAGATTTTAGTTTATCTTGAAAAACTGTATCCAGATAAATCCAAGGAGTAAAAAATGGCCACCATTAAAAAAGCATTGATCAGCGTTTCCGACAAAGAAGGAATTGTTGAGTTTGCCCGTGAATTGGCAACCTTCGGCGTTGAGATTCTATCCACCGGCGGCACGGCAAAACTTTTGCGCAGCCAGGGAATAGCGGTTACCGATGTTTCCGATTATACCGGTTTCCCTGAAATGCTGGATGGGCGGGTTAAAACCCTGCACCCGAAGATCCATGGCGGCCTCCTTGGCCGGCGTGACTTGCCCCAGCATATGGAGAAAATGGCAGCACATGGCATTGACCCCATTGATCTGGTCATTGTCAATCTCTACCCTTTTGAAGCCACCATCAGTAAACCGGACTGTTCTTTCGCTGAAGCCATCGAAAATATTGATATCGGCGGCCCGACCATGCTGCGCTCGGCTGCTAAAAATTTCCGGGATGTTACCGTTATTATTGATCCACTGGATTATCGATTACTGCTGGATGAGATGAAAAAAACTCAAGGAACAGTCAGTCCCGCGACAAATTTCAGCCTGGCTAAAAAAGTTTTTCAGGCCACAGCCCGTTATGAAGCCGCCATTTCAAACTACCTTGGCACCTATCCTGAACTTGACTGTAGCCCGGATCAACGTCTGGCATTTCCGGAAACATTCAGCTACCAGGGCATCAAGACCCAGGATTTACGCTATGGCGAAAACCCTCATCAAAAAGCCGCTTTCTATCGGGACCTCAGCATCAATGAACCCTGCATCGGCAGTGCTACCCAGTTACAGGGCAAGGCTCTTTCATTCAACAATATCCTCGACAGCAATGCCGCTTTTGAACTGGTTAAGGAATTTTCCACCACTGCCGCCGTGGTGATTAAACACAATAATCCCTGCGGGGCCGCCCAATCCCCGGTTAACAATCTGGTGGAAGCCTATCGCCAGGCCCGGGCCGGCGACCCGGTTTCAGCTTTCGGCGGCATTGTTGCGGTCAATGTGCCGGTTGACGCGGAAACTGCCAGGGAAATTGCCACAACATTCATAGAAGCTGTCATTGCCCCTGATTTCACCGATGAAGCTCGAAAAATACTGGCAGAAAAGAATGCCCTGCGACTACTGCAGGCTCCCCTGGGAGAACAATCAAGTCAGCCGGGACTGGAATTCAAAAAAGTAGTCGGCGGCCTGCTGCTTCAGGATCGCGACTTACTCCTGACTCCGCCGCCCGAATGGCGCTACGCTACCGACAGACAACCAGACGAACAGGAAATGGTTGACCTGATGTTTGCCTGGAAGCTCTGCAAACATGTAAAGTCCAATGCCATTGTCCTGGCCCGCGCCAACCAGCTGGTTGGAGTCGGTGCCGGCCAGATGAGTCGGGTTGATTCAGTCAATATTGCGGTGATGAAAGCCCTGAGTCCAACCGCTGGAACCGTCCTGGGATCAGATGCCTTCTTTCCTTTCAGGGACGGAGTCGATACGGCTGCTAAAGCAGGAGTAACCGCCATTATCCAGCCGGGGGGCTCAAATCGTGACGAGGAAACCATCGCGGCAGCCAATGAACATGGAATGGCCATGATGTTTACCGGTACACGTCATTTTAAACATTAAAACCTCAGCTGAACGATTAGCTATTAGCTATGAGCTTTTAGGGATCATGGTTTCAGGTTGATTAGCAGTAGGTGGCAAATATTCGACTTTGTCTGTAGATTGACAATTCTTTATTATTTCTCACAGAGACACAGAGTCACAGAGGGCAAATGACTGGGGTTCTCTGTGACTTTGTGCCTCTGTGAGAGCATTTTTATCTTTTTTGAAAACATAGTCAAATGTTTAAGGTACCGGGAGGCTGTCCATTGACAGGAGGGAAAAAGAAATGAAAATACTGGTAGTTGGTGGTGGTGGACGGGAGCATGCCCTGATCTGGAAAATTGCCCAAAGCAACAAGGTCTCACGTATCTTTTGCGCCCCGGGAAACGCGGGAATTGCTAAAATGGCAACCTGTATCCCCATTGAAGCCAATGATCTTGACGGTCTGTTGAACTTTGCCCTGGAAAAAGAGATTGACATGACAGTGGTGGGACCGGAAGACCCGCTGACCGCCGGGATTGTTGATCGATTTAATGATAATGAACTCAAAATTTTTGGCCCGAACAAACTTGCAGCTGAGATTGAAGGCAGCAAAAAATTCTGCAAGGAACTGCTGAAAAAATGTAAAATACCCACCGGTGATTACGCCAGTTTTGACAATCCTGATGATGCCATAGAGTATATTTATAATCATGGAGCCCCGATCGTCGTCAAAGCTAACGGACTGGCAGCCGGCAAAGGGGTCATCGTGGCCAAAACGTTAGAAGAAGCTGAAGACGCGGTATACACCATCATGCGGAAAAAAGCTTTCGGCGACGCCGGTGACACCATTATCGTTGAAGAATTCCTTGAAGGGGAAGAAGCTTCATTCCTGGTCTTCACTGACGGCGACATTGTCATCCCCATGGTCACTTCCCAGGATCACAAACCTATTTTTGACGGGGACCAGGGACCCAATACCGGCGGCATGGGAGCCTATTCCCCGGCCCCGGTTATTACTGATGGACTCTTCCGGCGGATTATGAATGATATCATGATCCCCGCAATTAAAGGAATGTCAGCTGATGGGAGAAAATACCGCGGTATACTCTACGCCGGGCTGATGATTAAAGAAGGGGTTCCCAGGGTACTGGAATTCAATGCCCGTTTTGGCGATCCGGAAACCCAACCCATATTGATGCGGCTGAAAAGTGACATTGTTCCCATCCTGGAAGCCTGCATCAGCGGCCACCTGGCCAAAGCCATGGTTACCTGGGATGACAGACCATCAGTCTGTGTGGTCATGGCTTCCGGTGGATATCCCGGTCCCTATGAGAAAGGTGAAGTAATTTCCGGACTGGAAGCCGCTGCCAGGCTGGAAGATGTGATGGTATTCCATGCCGGAACCACCACCAATGACGAGGGAGAAGTGGTTACCAACGGTGGCCGGGTCTTAGGAGTCACTGCTGTAGACGAAAACATTCCTGCCGCCATTGAAAGATGTTATCGGGCGGTCAAGCTGATTTCCTGGCCCAGGGCCCAGTACCGAACTGATATTGGCAAGAAAGCTCTTAAACGGCTACAATAGCTATGTCTTCTTAAATATTCGCCACAGGAAGTCAAAAATACTCTCACGGAGACACAAAGACACAGAGAATAATGTATCCTCCGTGACTCTGTGTCTCTGTGAGAAATTAAAAAAAATGTGCCAGGTATAAATACCATGACCGAAACCATTGATGTACTGCTGCTTATGGGCAGTGATTCCGACTGGGAAGTCATGGCAGAAGCTTCCAGGATTTTACAGCAGTTTTCCATTGTCCACGAAACCAGGGTAACTTCAGCCCACCGCACGCCTGAACGAACCGTTACCCTGATCAGGAAAGCTGAGGCAAAAGGCAGCAAAGTAATCATAGCCGGGGCGGGAGCGGCAGCCCATCTTGCCGGAGTTGTTGCTGCTCATACGACTCTCCCGGTTATTGGCGTTCCACTCAATGCCACTTCTCTCCAGGGAATGGATGCCCTGTTGGCCACGGTACAGATGCCGGCGGGAATCCCGGTAGCCACCATGTCAATCGGCAAAGCCGGGGCGGCGAATGCTGCCTTGTTTGCCATTCAGATTATGGCGCTCGCTGATGAAAAACTGGCTGACACCTTGCGGCAGTACCGCCGGCAGCTGGTTGAAAAAGTTGAAGCCAAGGATGAACGGTTGCAGCAGAAACGAGAACAGACATAACTCATCATAACCCTTTTCCCGCTGGTGGAACCGGTTCGCACCTTTGCTTCGCCGGGCTTCGCTGGGGGACACTCTTGACTATCGCTCACGCCGGGGAGAAATAACTTGAATTTGTTTTTAACGCGAAACTCAAGAATGTCCCCAATCCCGGTAACCTGTAGCCTTTAGCCTGTAGCCTTTAGCCTTTAGCCTTTAGCCTTTAGCCTTTAGCCTTGAACCTTACACCTTACACCTTGAACCTTTCTTGTATTCCCTACCCCTTTCCTGCCAGCCAGGAAGGGGTTTTTATCCAGCAAATCATTGCTGCTATCCGCGCAGAAAAAGTTTTTATTTTTCCCACTGAGACCTTTTACGGCCTTGGTGGCAATGCCTTAAGTCAGCAAGTGGTAGAAAGAGTGAGAGAATTGAAAAACCGTCCGGACAACAAAGCATTCCCAATCCTGGTCAGCAACTGCCAGATGCTCGAATCCCTGGTGGAGAACATCCCGGACGAGGCTATGACACTCATGAATCGTCACTGGCCCGGACCATTAACTATTATTTTTTCAGCCCGACAGGGACTACCAGCCGGAACCGTCAGCCCGGAACAAAAAATAGCCGTGCGCATTTCCTCCCATCCTTTCCTGCGGCTGCTCAGCAAGAAACTGTCACTGCCCATGATTGCCACCAGTGCCAATCTAAGCTCCGCCCCAGCGGCCAAATCCTGGACTGAACTTGACCGGAAGCTGCTGCAAAAGGTAGATTTCTGCGTTGATGGCGGTAATTGTCCTCCAGGACTGGCTTCAACAGTCATCGATATCACCGTATCTCCTCCAAAAGTGATTCGCTCCGGTGATATTTCCCTTGAACAGGAGCAAAGCTGATGGCTAAAAATTTTTTTGGCGGCCCAATCCCAAATCCACAGGCAGTAGCATTGTTCTCCCGGGGACTGGACAGCATTCTGGCGGTAAAAGTCCTGCAGCAGCAGCATCTTGCCATCCAGGGAGTCTTTTTCACCACCCCTTTTTTCAATACCGGAATCAGGCGGCAGGAAAATGAATTCATTGCCAAAATTGCAAAAGACTATGGTATCCCTTTATGTGTTATTGATATCAGCACCGAATTTCTTGAGCTGCTTGCAGCTCCAACCCATGGTTACGGCAAGAATTTCAACCCCTGCATAGACTGCAAGCTGCTCATGGTCCGCAGCGCCAAGACGTATGCCGCCAAATGGGGCGCAAGTTTTATCGTTACCGGTGAGGTTCTTGGCCAGCGCCCGTTTTCACAACGACGGGATACCATGCGCATCATTGAAAGGGATTCAGAAACTACCGGCATGCTGCTCCGCCCCCTGTCAGCCAAACTGCTGACGGAAACCATTGTCGAGCGGGAAGGTCTGGTTGACCGGACAAAACTCTTTGATTTTTCCGGCAGGGGACGTAAACCTCAGCTACGGCTGGCAACAGAACTGGGAATTGCCAATTTCCCTACCCCGGCAGGCGGCTGTCTGCTCACCGACCCCGCCTATGCCAAGCGGATTAAAACCCTTTATGCTGATGGACATCGCCCAGATTCCCGTGAAGCCGAGATGCTGAAATATGGCCGTTTTTACCACTTTCCCCCGGCAGCATTTCTGGTAATCGGCCGGAACCAGAGTGAAAATCAACAGCTGCTGCAACTGGCTGACCGGAAAACCATCATTATGCGGCTGGGAGAAATGCCCGGCCCCATCGGCATTTTCAGCGGCTCAGAGGAACAAATGCCGGCAGCCGCATCATTGCTGATCGGCCACAGCAAGGCTCGAAACAAACCCGATGTCTTAATTTCCTGGAAACAGGGAGATCGTTCAGGTTCCTTCAGACAAACCGGTGTTCATCAGGAAACAAATTTTTCCTGATGAACGCTCTCAGCAATCAGCCATCAGCATTAAAAAAAATGTTCATGACCCATGTAAACAATGAAAACAAACTAAGAAGAGATTATTGAGAATTTCCTGATGGCCGCTAAAAAAGATTTCGCTGCTGATAAATTGCCCAAACTGACCCCCATGCTGCGGCAATACCAGGCGATCAAGAAAAAACATCCAGACAATATCCTTTTCTACCGCATGGGTGATTTCTATGAAATGTTTTTTGACGATGCGGTAAAAGCAGCCAGACTGCTGAAGATCACCCTGACCAGCCGCAACAAAAATGATGACCAGCCCATCCCCATGTGCGGCATCCCCCACCATGCCGCTGGGGGATATTTGTCCACCCTTATCGCTGCCGGTTGCAAGGTAGCTATCTGTGACCAGGTAGAAGACCCAAAGGCGGCAAAAGGCCTGGTAAAACGAGAAGTTACAAGAATAGTTACGCCGGGGATAACGTTTGAAGAGGGGACCGTTACAACCAATCAAAGTAACTTTCTGGCTGCGGTTTACCAAGATAATCAACGATATGGCTTGGCCTGGCTGGAAATTACCACCGGCGAATTCCGGCTTACAGAGTTGGCAACCTTGACAGAATTGATTGATGAACTGGCAAAAATTATCCCAAAAGAGTTACTGCTTTCAGAAAAACAGCGGGACCAGGCCTGGCAGCAAGAATTGCTCAACGAGTTTTCCGCTGTTCACCTGACCCGAAAAAAGGAATATCCCGCCTTTACCCTGAACCTGGCCCGGGAACGGTTATGCCGGCATTTCTCCGTCCTGACCCTGGACGGCTTCGGCTGCCAGGATATGGCAGCGGCTATAGCTGCTGCCGGGGCGGCACTAGGCTACGTACAGGAAACCCAGAGTGAGAAACCGCTGGAGCATCTGAATCGTTTACAAGTTTATTACAGCACTCATCATATGCAGCTTAACAAGCAGACGGTAGTCAACCTGGAATTGCTGCAAACCATCCAGGACCGGCAAAAGGACGGTAGTCTGTATGGCCTTCTCGACAGCTGTCAAACAGCCATGGGCAGCCGTTTACTTAAACAATGGATTCTTTATCCGTTGCTGGAACAAAAAAAGATTGAAAACCGGCTGGATGCCGTCCAGCAACTACTGGAAGAAAAGAGCATCCGCCGGCAATTGCAGGACAACCTACGCCAGGTTTATGATCTGGAACGACTGGCCGGCAAACTGGCCTCCTTGAATGCCAATGGCCGTGACCTGCTCAGCTTGAAAAACTCCTTACAGATTATTCCCCAAATCAAAGAACTGCTGACTAAAACGGCGGCAGCACCACTATTATTAACTGAAATACACACCAGCCTTAATCCCATGGCCCCACTGGTTGAAATCATCGAAACAACCCTGCTTGATGAACAGCCAGTCGGTATCAAGGAAGGAAACCTCATTCGTCCGGAAGTTAATCCTGACCTTGATGAACTGAAAAACAACAGCCACCAGGGCCGGGAATGGATTTTAGCCCTGGAAAAAAACGAAAAGGAACGTACCGGCATCAACGGGCTGAAGATCCGCTACAACCGGGTATTCGGATATTACATTGAAGTAACCCATCGAAACCGCGATCTGGTCCCGGACGATTACCTGCGCAAACAGACCCTTGCCAACGCTGACCGTTATATCACCCCTACCCTGAAAGAATATGAAGAAAAGATTATTGGCGCGGATGAAAAAATAGTCGCCCTGGAATATGAACTTTTTTGTGAACTGCGCCGCCGGTCGGCAGCTGAAGTGGAACAGATTCAGCATAACGCCCGACAACTGGCATTTCTGGATGCCCTGTTGAGCCTGGCTGAAGTGGCCGACAAACAGAATTATTGTCGGCCGGCCATTGAGGATTCCCGGCAATCCCTGCAGATTGCTGATGGCCGCCATCCAACCATCGAAGCCCTCAACCCCCAGGAACGTTTTATTCCCAACGATTGCACCCTTAATGAAGACCAGGAACAAATCTGGATCATTACCGGGCCGAACATGGCGGGGAAATCGACTTTCCTGCGGCAAAATGGCATGATCGCCCTCTTAGCCCAGATAGGAAGTTTTGTCCCTGCGTCCACCGCGACCCTGCCGATATTTGATCAGATTTTTACCAGGGTTGGAGCCGCGGATAATCTCAGCCGCGGGCTGTCAACATTTATGGTGGAAATGACCGAAACCGCCCAGATTCTTAATAATGCCAGCAAAAAGAGTCTGATTATTCTGGATGAAATCGGACGGGGGACCAGCACTTTTGACGGGGTCAGTATTGCCTGGGCGGTGGCTGAACACATCCATGACCAGTCATCCAGCCTCACCCTGTTTGCCACCCACTATCATGAGCTGACAGAACTGGAACTGACCAAGGAAAGGATAAAAAATTATAATGTGGCGGTCAAACAGGAAAATGACGGCATCGTTTTCCTGCGCCAGATTTTACCGGGAGCCACCAACCGCAGCTATGGCATCGAAGTAGCGAAGCTGGCCGGCCTACCGGCAACCTTAATCAGCCGGGCCCAGGAAATTCTCGGCAACCTGGAACAATCTGAGTTTTCCACCGAAGGTCAACCCCGGCCTGCCGGCCCCACCGGCAAACAATTATCATTTGCCAACCAAAGCAGCCCCTATCTGCCGACACTGGAACCTTTCACGGTTGAAATACCGCTGGATCTGGAAGCTATTGAACAAGTTAAAAAGATGCTGAGAAAAACCGACATAAATAGGACAACGCCCTTAAGGGCGTTGTCAATTCTTGATAAAATTAAACACTTGCTCTGACGATTGATAAATGCTTCGCCTGCTTGTCGCACTGGTTTGCCCCTTTGCTTCGCCAGGTACATATTGCCGGATGTTCGGGCTTGGCTCATAGCGGTATTGGCCACCGAACGAATCACACGATGTGATTCGCGGTGGACGCCTCGGAAGCCGGCCATGGACGGCCGGCGAGAATGAGCGCGAGCCATGCCGGAACATCCACGGATATTTCTTGAAATTTCTTGCAGCGGTTTCCAAAGCTTGGGAGGGAAGGTCTTATGAAATACCCTGGGCTTTACGGTTGGCTTTTTCTTCTTCAGCCAGGGTGCCAAAGTCATATTTTTCCAGGTTTTCAATCAAAACCCGTTGAATATCTGCCAGATGGCCCCGGATAGGGCAATAGGCCATACGATCGCAATCGTTATAACCATCCAGACAGAGGTTCAGCGAAATATTTCCTTCAACGGCCTCAACAACATCCTTTAAGGTCAGGGAAGCCGGTTCTCTGGTAAGGGAATAGCCTCCCTTCTTACCCCGATGGGAGACAACCAATCCCGCCCGACTGAGATTCTGAAAAATCCGGGCCAGAAAACCCACCGGGATACCCATCTCCCTGGCAATCTCAGGGATAACAATGACAGCCCCCGCCGGCTGCATGGACATGTAGATAACCCCTCTGATGGCATAATCCGCGGCTCTGGTAAGCTTCATTTTTATCAATACCTTTTTAATTTTCTTTATTTTACTTATTATATTACATTAGTAAAAGTCAAGCAAAAAATAAAAGAAAGGTTCAAGGTTGTAAGGTATAAGGTGTTTTCCCGTAAATATTCGACTTTGTCTATTGATTGACAAATTTTTGTTATTTCTCACAGAGTCACAGAGGGTAAATGACTGGGGTTCTCTGTGACTTTGTGCCTCTGTGAGAGTATTTTTATCTTTTCTGAAAACGTAGTCGAATGTTTACTTACTAAATATGGTAAGCATTTGACTTTGTTTATAAATTGGTAAATTCTTGTAACTATTCAGTCAATTTTTTTAATTTTCTCGCAAAGCCGCAAAGACCGCGAAGAGTTCAACTTGCCATATCGTCAGTCGTTTTTCTTTGCGTTCTTGGCGTCTTGAGTGAGCGAAGCGAACGGGCGCGAGACAAAAAATAAGTATTACTGCTTTTTTGAAAAGTGGCCGAATATTTATGTTTTCCCTATACCGTAAACCTTATAAGGTTTCCCGCAAGGGCCTAACCCCGACGCTGATCTTCCATATTCAATTCATACAAATGTAAAAGCCCTTTCAGGGTCAGCAATTCATCGACATGATCAATGACTTCGGTTTCTTTGGCAATCAGAGGGGCGAGGCCACCGGTGGCAATCACCAGGGGTTTTACTTCCAGCTCTTTGGACAAGCGGGTAATAAGACCTTCAACCAGGGACATATAACCGTAAACAATGCCGGATTGCATGCTGTGAACCGTATTTTTACCCACCACATAACGGGGTCGAATCAATTCAACCCGGGGCAACTTTGAAGCTTTTTGAAACAAAGCCTCGATGGATATCTGCAGGCCGGGAGCGATAACCCCCCCTAAGTATTCACCCCGGGCGGAGACACAATCAAAGGTAGTGGCGGTACCAAAATCAATCACCACCAGTGCCTGTCGGTAATGGCTGTAGGCTGCCACTGAGTTAACCACCCGGTCAGCGCCAACTTCCCGGGGATTATCCAACAGGATGGGTAATCCGGTTTTCATGCCCGGCCCCACCACCAGCGGTTTCAAACCTAAATATTTTTCAGCCATCCCCACCATAACCTTTAACATTGGCGGCACAACACAAGAGATAATCATCCCCCGGATTTTATCCGCCCTGATTTTACTGAAAGAGAAAAGGTTATGGAGGGTCATCCCATACTCATCCTCGGTACGGGAAAAATGAGTGGCAATACGCCAGCTTTCCAACAAAACCCGCTCCTGAAACAGGCCCAGCACGGTATGAGTATTACCGACATCAACCACCAGAATCATGATCATCTCCTCTTTTTTCAGAGTCTCTGATTTCCATCACCGTTGCCTCGCCGGCAACCACCGGCCAGCAGGTTTCCCATTCATCATAAACCAGCAAGCGGCCGAATTCATCAACATTTCCGGCTCTCCCCTGCATGGTCCGGCCATTGACGGCAATGGTGACCAGTTTCCCGAACAGATATGAATTTTTTCTAAATATTTGCTCTACAGGACCATGAAAACCACGGCTAAGATAGCATTCATACCAGGAATGAAAGGAAGCCAGGAATTTCTGCAATACATCGCGCAAAGCAAAAGTTTTACCAGCCGCCTGGCACATGGAAATGGCTGTTGACTGTAATTCCAGCGGCCAGTCAGCCGCCATGGTATTAACATTAACCCCGATGCCGACGACAACAAAATCCGTCTCCCGACCTTTCAATTTCATCTCTGATAAAATCCCAGCCAGTTTACGATCACCACAATAAAGATCATTGGGCCATTTGATTGACAGCCGGGGGATGTGGGTCACCAGGCAGGAGAATAAGGCAACCGCAGCAACCAGGGATAATGGCGGAATATCCGGCGGCGGCAGAGACGGCCGTAATATCAGCGAAAAGGCCAGATTCATTCCCGGAGGAGACAACCAGGAACGCCCCAGCCGTCCGCGGCCACCAGTCTGCTGGTCGGCAACCACTACCAGGCCGTGCTTCGCCCCTTCCAGAGCCAGATTCCAGGCATAATCATTGGTGGAATCCACTGATTTCAGCTGGATAATCCGCCCGCCGATGGGAGAACAACCCGGGATGGAGGACAGACCTTCAGCGCTGTCCCCTTCAAAAACATTCATGAAACGTAACTATTCAGCATATGATTTTCACCACAGAGCACACAAAGGTCACAGAGAAAAAACTCTCTTTTACACCCATTACAAATTTAGTTTCATCGAAATCAAAGGGAATCACCATGGGGATTGTTCCATTGAAATATCACTCAAAAAGTATAAAGCTCGTGCTCAATCTCTGTGTTCTCTGTGTCCTCAAGTGAGCATAGCGAACGGGTGGTAAAAAAAGTGCCTGAATAATTAACTTTGAAACAACACTTTGAAGATGGGGGTTTTCTCAGCCAGGAGGCTATCACTTTGTCTGCATTATATTCATACTGATATCAATAGCCCGGGCCGAATGTGTCAATACTCCCACTGAAATAAAGTCAACCGCGGTGGTCGCCACTTCAGCAATGCGCTCCCGGGTAATTCCTCCTGAAGCTTCCAACAGGACGTGGGGAAACAACTCCCGGGTTTTCTCCACTGCCGATTTCATCAGTGAAGTTTCCATATTATCCAACATCACTACATCCGCCCCGGCCTGACAGGCTTCATGCAACTGTTCCAGGGTCTCAACTTCCACCTCAATCTTCAGAGTATGGGGTGCCAGCTGGCGAGCCTGCCGCACCGCCTGAGTGATCGATCCCGCGGCCTTGATATGGTTATCCTTGATCAATACCCCGTCAAAAAGCCCCATCCGATGATTTTTCCCGCCGCCCACCTGAACCGCGTATTTTTCCAGCGAACGCCAGCCGGGGGTGGTTTTACGGGTATCAACAATCTTTGCCCGACTATCTGCCGGCAATTCCCTGACATAGCTGCGGGTCAGGGTGGCAATCCCACTCAAATGCTGGAGGAAATTGAGTGCCACCCGTTCCCCCATCAAGAGGGGAAGGCTGGAACCACTGATAAAAACCACCGGCACCCCGGACGCCACTTCAGCCCCATCATGGCTTTGAAATTCTACCTTCAGCGACGCGTCAAGGGTACGAAAAACCAGGGAAAATATATCAAGCCCGGCAACAATTCCGGTTTCCTTGAAGGTCACCGTCGCCGTGGAGATCGATCCCGACGGTACCGTCGCCATGCTAGTAATATCGCCGGTAGCCAAATCTTCGGTTAAAGCCAGTTTAATCAATTGCTCGGTACTGAACATGGGAATACCTCTTTTTAACTAAGTTAAGCAATTAGCAATTAGCTCTTAGCATTTAGCTGAGTAAAATTAATGTCTTACGTTAACAATACACAGCACCCAACAGGTAACAACATAAATATAGTAAAACCACTGTAATCATTAAACTAATAGCGAACTGCTAAAAGCGAACCGCTCGATTCAGATTTTCTTAAACCTGATCCGATGGAGTTTTTCAGTAACCATAACTTTTCGCTTGCGAAACGGAATGCTATATACCATAATGCGGTTTACAAGGCAAGAAACCACCATGGACAGGAGGTAGCAAATGACAACCATAAGCTTTGGCACTTCCGGCTGGCGGGCGATTATGAACCAGGATTTCACCTTTGCCAACGCGAAGATCTGTGCCCAGGCCATTGCCGACTACCTGCAGCAGCAGAAAGTTGCCGATCAGGGAATAGTTATTGGTTATGACAGCCGTTTTATGGGCGAGGATTTTGCCGCCGAGTGCGCCAAAGTCATGGCCGCCAACCGGATTACCGCCTTTTTGTGCCAGCGGGAAACCCCCACCCCGGTCATCGCCTGGGAAATCATCGATAAAAAAGGGGGCGGCGGCATCAATATTACTGCCAGCCACAATCCACCCAGCTATAACGGCATCAAATTCTCGCCGGACTGGGGCGGACCGGCGCTGCCGGAAACCACTTCCTGGATAGCCAAACGAGCTAACGAACTGATGCAATCGGGAAACTACCAGGAAATAAACCTGGAAGAAGCTAAAAAGTCAGGCCGGATAGTCGATTGCAATCCGCGCCCCGCCTACCTGGACGATTTGCGGAAAAAGATAGATTTTGCCGCCATATCAAAGGCCCGGCTGAAAATTGCCATTGATCCCATGTACGGAACTTCCAGGGACTACCTGGATACAATTCTGCAAGATCACACTGCCGAGTTGCAAACCCTGCATAATTGGCGTGATCCTTATTTTGGCGGCCGGCCGCCGGAGCCCTCCAAAGAAAATATCCCCGAACTGATCCAGCTGGTTATTGATAAAAAATATCACTTGGGCCTGGCAACCGACGGCGATGCCGACCGTTTCGGAATTATTGATGCCGGCGGGGAATTTATTGATGCTAATATTTTTCTGGCCCTGACCGCCGATTATCTGCTCAGTGAACGAAAATGGGAAGGCGGCCTGGCCCGTTCGGTGGCCACCACTCATCTCCTTGACCGGGTTGCCGCCTATCATCAGCGAAAAATGCATGAAACGGCGGTGGGTTTTAAATATATCGGGGAATTAATCAGCCGGAACGCCATTGTCCTGGGCGGTGAAGAAAGTGCCGGCCTGAGCATAAAAGGTCATATACCGGAAAAAGACGGGATTCTTGCCTGCCTGCTGGCCGCCGAAATGGTGGCCAAAAGGGGAAAATCACTGGCCGACCAGCGCCAGGAACTTTTTACCAGAATCGGGCCTCTTTATACCCGCAGGGTTAACATCCGGCTGACCGAAAAGATCAGCCAGGTCATCAGAGAGAAGCTGGAAACCCCCTTAACTTCTGTTGGCAAGCTGCAGGTTTTGGAAACCATCACCATTGATGGGACAAAATACCTCTTCCCTGATGACTGCTGGCTGCTCATCCGCCTTTCAGGAACCGAACCGGTGGCCAGACTTTATGCCGAGGCACCATCAATCCCGCAGCTTGAAGAGCTGGTTCAAGCCGGTACAAACTATTTTTTCAGCGAATAGGATTATGAAAAAACCATCGTATCCCCGCTCAAAAAAAGCCCTGGCCATGAAGCCGTTTCTGGCCATGGATGTCCTTGAGAGAGCCCAGGAACTGGAACGACAAGGACGGACAATCATCCATTTGGAAGTCGGCGAGCCGGATTTCCCGACTCCAGAGCCGGTGAAAATGGCAGCCATCCAGGCCCTGAACCAGGATAAAACCCATTACACCCACAGCATGGGACTTTTGGAACTGCGCCAGGCGGTGGCCGATCACTACCATAAAAAATACGGCGTCAGTTTCAGTCCCGACCAGGTCATTATTACCTCGGGAACCTCACCGGCCCTGCTGCTGGTCTGTGCCACACTGCTCAACCCCGGGGATCGGCTCCTGCTCACTAACCCCGGCTATGCCTGCTATGCCAATTTCATCTCTTACTGTGACGGCATTCCGGACTTGGTTGAAGTCAATGAAGATAATGGTTTTCAATATAATCCCGAATCCCTGCAAAACCGCATCAAGCCGGCAACCAGGGGAATATTGATTAATTCACCGGCCAACCCCACCGGTACCCTGCTCTCTGCCGAGCGTATGCGGCAGATTGCCGAACTGGGTATCCCGGTTATTGCCGATGAAATATACCACGGACTGGTCTACGAAGGCCAGGCCCATTCCATCCTCGAATATACCGACCGGGCTTTTGTTCTCAACGGCTTTTCCAAGCTCTATGCCATGACCGGCTGGCGGCTGGGCTATCTCATCACCCCCAAAGCATATATTCGTACCCTGCAGACCATCCAGCAGAATTTCTTCATTGCCGCCAGTCATTTCGGCCAGGAAGCGGCGATCGTCGCCCTGAAATCACCCGAGGTAGCACAGGCAGTTGAAGAGATGAAAGACATCTACAACCAGCGGCGCCAATACATGCTACAGCGGGTACGCGGCATGGGACTGACGGTTAAAACCGAACCCACGGGGGCCTTCTACGTCTTTGCCAATGCCAGGGCTTTTTGTGACAATTCCTATGAATTTGCTTTTGAGATTTTAGAGAAAGCCGGGGTGGGGGTAACGCCGGGAATTGATTTCGGCAGCAACGGCGAGGGATTTATCCGCTTTACCTACGCCAATTCGATGGAAAATATCAAGGAAGGCATGGACCGACTGGAAGAGTTTCTGCACACTCGCCGCTCCGGTTGAGATTAAAAAATTCACCACAGAGGAAGCGAGGTCACAGAGAAAGAACCTCTTCATAACCAAAAAACATTACGTCCGTGTATGTCTGTGTGAGTCAGT
>JAYEKE010000158.1:0-1280 GCA_034660915.1 Pseudomonadota bacterium | reverse complement strand
GTGGCTGAAAAATGGGGAGTGTCCCTCTTTTATTGTGCCAAGCAGCACTTAGATGAGATTTTGCTTCGCCCTGCTTCGCGTGGGGACACTCTTGACTTGCCCTTCACCGCTATCGCGGCGCCGGGGAAGTCAAGAATGTCCCCAATCCCGGCAGCATTAAGTACTTCATGGTAAATTTTTTATCGCCCCGGCAGCGGGAAGGACAGCAGGTAGCTGTCACCACTTACTTTCAATACATCATCGCCCCGTTTCACCATGGTGACAAATAATTCTTTCCCCAGAATGTTGAGGCTCTGTATGGGACCGCCCAGCTTGCCGGTCAAAGGTCTCAGGGAAAAACCAACATTGGACTGTTTGAGCAGCATCACCGAACCTTTGTTCAGAAAACCATATTCGCCAAGGCCGGTAGACATGGACGATGTATTTTTCACCAACAGCATCTCTTTCTTGCCATCACTATCCAGATCACAAGCTCTCAAGGGTACATCAATCTGTTTTTTATCGGTATAAGAAACCTTGGGGGTACCAACCTCAACCTGGACATTATTCAACGATCCGCCAACCCGCTCGTCACTGATCCACAGGCGCTTGCCGCCCTGGTAAATTTCCAGGAAACTTTGCTCGTTGACAAAGCACAACTCCCGCCGACCGTCACCATTAATATCATCGTATAAAGCTCCACAAATCCGGAAACCATGAGGAACAGCAAAAGCTTTCGTACTTTTTATTTGACCATTTTTTAATTTCAGCTGGTAAACCTGCGAACCGAACACCGACTCCATGCTGAACACCTGGCCGAGGAAATACCCGCCCCGGGCAATGGAATGCCCGCCCAGCACCCCCATGGCAAAGGGGACATTACTGGCAACAACCTGGAATTTCCCCTGGCGGTAACCAATAATGAACGAGGAGAAACCATCTTCAGTTTCTTTAACCGTGTTGACAATCAGCTCATCCCTCTGGTCTCCATCAATATCAACAACCTGGAGGTTCATAATTTCCCCCCATTTGTCAAAATGATAGCGATAACGGAATTTCAACCCTTTGCGGGTCAAGGTATAAACATAGATTTTTTCACTGTCAGTAAACACAACTTCAGTTTGATGGTCACCGGTCAAATCACCCATATCCATGCTTTTGACCACCAGGTTTATGGTATCAACTTTCCGATACCGGGGAATCAACACTCTTTCATTATCGGCGGTGGAAAGGGAATATAAACCATCCCCGGTTTCAAGTCCTGATTTCCCCGCTGACGGTCTGCCGGCTTGCCGGTTCAA
>JAYEKE010000157.1:2767-11036 GCA_034660915.1 Pseudomonadota bacterium | reverse complement strand
TATGTCAATCCCGCTTTTGAAAAGCAAAGCGGTTACCCGGCAGCGGAGGTTTTAGGACAGGAGTATTCCATTTTGCTGGACCGGGACAGTGAAGAAGGCCTGCGGGCGGCGCGGCAGCTCTGGCAGCGGTTTGAAGCCGGAGAACTCTGGTCGGGTATTCTCTACACCCGCAGGAAGGATGGGACGATTGTCGTTAACAAAACCAACGCTTTTCCGATTGTTGGCGATGATGGCAAGGTTATAAATTATGCCACGGCGAAACATGACATAAGCCATGAAAGAGAAATGGAACAGCAGCTGGCCCAGGCCAGTAAGATGGAGTCCATCGGCCAGTTGGCCGGTGGGGTGGCCCACGATTTTAACAATATTCTTACGGTCATCAACGGTTATGCCCAAATCGTCCTGATGCAGTTGGAAGAGGGCAGCAAACTGTGGCATGATGTGCGGGAAATCGAAAAAGCCGGGGATCGGGCTGCCGACCTTACCCGCCAGTTGCTGGCCTTCAGTCGTAAACAGCTGATTATGCCCAAAGCGCTGAGGGCGAATGATGAGATTGCCGAGATGGAAAAGATGATCCGGCGTTTGATCGGCGAGGATGTTGAGCTGGAAATTTCACTGGCTGAAGATTTGCCGCCTATCTACGCCGATCCCAGTCAGCTGCAGCAGATCCTGCTGAACCTGGCGGTCAATGCCCGGGATGCCTTGCTTGAAAAGATTGCCGGGGGTGAGAAAAGAATAACCATTTTCACCTCCCAAAAATACCTGGATGACGACTATGCTGCCCTGCATGCCGGCTGCCACCCGGGCTGGTATGTGCAGCTCCAGGTGGAGGATAACGGCGTCGGGATGGCAAAAGAGGTGGTCGACCATATTTTTGAACCATTTTATACCACCAAAGCCGTAGGCGAAGGCACCGGCATAGGGATGGCGACGGTCTATGGGATTGTCAAACAGAATCAGGGCAGTATTTACGTCTACAGTGAACCGGGACAGGGAGCCAGTTTTAAAATCTACTGGCCGATTATGGCCGCAGAAGTCACGAAAATGGAGGATGAAGAGTCTGTCGAACTTGCAGCTGGAGGCAATGAAACCATTTTGCTGGTCGAAGATGATGCCGGCATCAGGAAAATTATCAGCCGCCAGCTGCGGCAGGCAGGTTATACGGTTATCGAGGCTGAAAATGGCCGGGATGCCCTGGAACAGGCAGGAAACCATCAGGCTGCTATTGATCTCTTATTTACCGACGTAATCATGCCAATCATGGGAGGCAGCGAGCTATATGGAAAAATCAAGGATATCTACCCGGATATTCCGGTTCTTTTTGGCTCCGGCTATACCGACGATAAGCTTCCCGAGGATATCCTCCTCTTAGCTAAAGATCACTTTATCAACAAACCCTACAACCTCAAGGAGGTTATTGCCCGGATTCGTTCTTTGCTGGATGATTAAGGAGCTTTGTGTATTGCCACAGATTACAAAACCATTTATCCGTCGGAGCTCAGGAATAGGGTTGAAGAGTTGGAAGAAGATCATTAGTCCAGGCACCTTGCCAAAGCAGAGTTGTGAACTCTTGATAAGGGACAATTAAAATTCCTTCATCAGTTTTGCGCATCCGTTTTTCCAGGCAGACAATGATGCTTTGTTTGACCTCCGGGAAATCTTTTTTAAACTGGACGAGCCCTTTCAGATCCCGGCTGGTGATACGTGACTTACCCTTTGCCTCAATGGCAACGGCCCCATTGCCAAGAATGAAGTCAACTTCGATGCCGCTGGAAAGGCGCCAGTATGAAAGGTCGTAGAATAGTTCGCTGTATCTTGAATAAACTGACAGCTCATGAAATAACCAGTTTTCAAAGGCCTTGCCGAATAGTTCAGAGCCGGGTTCAATTCTTCCCCGCTTGGTCAAATGGTTGACAACCCCGAGATCTCTAAAGTAGAATTTGGGGGCTTGAATTGTTCGGCGTTTTGGTCGTTTTGTATAAGCCGGGAGAAAAGCCCCCATCAAGGTGTCAACCAGAATGCTGTAATGGTCTCGTACCGTGGAGAGGGCCATACCTGTTTCGCGGGCCACATTTGACATGTTAAGAACCTCTGTATCCCTGATTGCTGCGACTCGGAGGAAGTCTGAGAATACCGGGAGGTTTCTGCTTAAACCCTCTTCAAGAATTTCTTCCCGCAAATAGTCGTCAACATAACTGCGGAGCAAAAGTTTGGGATTCTCGGCATTATAATGGTTTGGCAGCGGCCCGGTGTTGACGAAGTTGGTAAGGGAGAAGTTTTCTCCTATCTCTTGGGCTACGAGGCCAAGTAGTTCATATTTGACGGCTCTACCACCAAGTAAATTGGCATGTCCACGCCTGACTTTTCTGGCACTGGAACCGCACAGGACAAAGTTTTTACCAGTTGTTTCGATCAAATAATGGATTTCGTCCAGCAACATTGGTGCTTTTTGGATTTCATCGATCACAATAAGTTTTGTTGGCGCCAGGGCTGCAGCTTCTTCCCGTAAAATCGATGGTTTTTTTAAATAACCGATGAGTTCATCGGTTTTCAAGAGGTCAAGCCTCAGGGCATCCGGGTAAAGCTGTTTTAATAGCGTCGTTTTCCCGGTCTGCCTTGGCCCCCAGAGAAAGAAACTTTTGTCTGGTCTATCTGGTAGTCGCAGCAGTCTTTTGTACATTGAAGTTCCTTTCGTTGATATGCATGTATTTTGTTTGTGTAATGATAGAATATCATGAGTTTGATTTTTGTCAAGGGAAAATCTATTAAATACCGACGATAAGCTTCCCGAGGATATCCTCCTCTTAGCTAATGCGGGCTTCGCCCGCAACCCAAATTAAGGTGTCAGGATGTTCCGGCATGGCTCTCACTCATTCTCGCCGGCCGTCCATGGCCGGCTTCCGAGGCGTCCGCCGCGAATCACATCGTGTGATTCGTTCGGCGGCCAATACCGCTATGAGCCAAGCCCGAACAACCTGAATGTGTTCCCGACAATTTCTTGTTTTTTTTGACAGATTTTCAGTAGTAAGGTACTAAAGATCACTTTATCAACAAGCCTTACAACCTCAAGGAGGTTATTGCCCGGATTCGTTCTTTGCTGGATGACCGGCAGGTTTGAACCGGCCAGATGGATGAAGAAAGGTGGAAAATATGAGTGCCGGCGTTATGGTTATCGATGATGATCCGGGGATTACCTCCCTGCTTAAACGGTTTCTGGAACAATCAAGCTTTCAGGTGTTAGAATGCAATAATTCTATTGAGGCCATGGACCTCCTGACAGCGGATATGGTCGAGGTGGTGATGGTTGATCTCCATATGCCGCAACTAAGCGGTTTTGATTTGATTGAAATGATCCGCCGGCGCTGGCCGGCCCTGCCCATCATCGCCATTTCCGGAACCGGGGTTATCGCCGATGTGGTCGGGGCCATGCGGCTGGGGGCCTGGAATTTTATCGAAAAACCCATTTCCAGCTTCGAGGGTGTCGCTGAAATTATCCGGACTGCCAGAGCCAGGTCCCGGGAGATGCGGGAGAAAATCAGGGCGGAAGAACAGTGCTATCAGCAAAGGGAACTCCTTGAAGCGGCGGTGGCCGAACGTAGTGCCGCCTTGACGAAATCCAACGAAGAATTGCAGCTGGCCATGAAGCAGTTGCAAAATTCTTATTCCCAGATGGTGCAGCAGGAAAAACTGGCGTCCATCGGCAGCCTGGCGGCCGGTATCGCCCATGAACTTAATACCCCGGTAGGTTTTGTCTCCAGTAATTTTAACAGCATTAAGGAATATATCCTTAAATTCAAAGTCCTGATTGAAAAATACCGTCGGTTACGTGATCACTTTTCTGGAATTGACAGGGTGTCGGCAGCCGAGCTTGAAGAGCTGGCGGCCCTGGAAGAATCCATGCATCTGGAGTTTATTCTTGATGATCTGGATGGGCTTTTTAAAGAATCGGAGGATGGGTTTGAACGGATTACCAGTATTGTCAGCAAACTGCGGGAGTTTTCCCGGGTTGACCAGCGGGAGGAAAAGGTCTTGTCCAGCATCAACCAGGCCATTGAAACCACGCTGGTGGTCGCCCGCAACGAATACAAATATAATGCTGACGTTAGCACCGCCCTGGAACCGGAATTGCCCGAGGTCTACTGTCACATTGGCCAGATCAATCAGGTCATCCTCAATATTATTGTCAATGCCGCCCAGGCGATTAAAGAGCAGCAGCGGCAGGAAAACGGCAGCATCGAAATTGAAACCGGGGCGACGGCGGAATATGTCTGGTGCCGGATTAAAGATGATGGTCCTGGAATCAAACCGGAGCATCTGAAAAAAGTATTTGACCCTTTCTTTACCACTAAACCGCCGGGTCAGGGAACCGGCCTGGGGCTGAATATTTCCTATGATATTATCGTCAACCAGCATCAGGGGGAATTGATTGTTGAGAGTGAACCCGATTGCGGGACCGCTTTTACGATCAAATTGCCGCGTTAAAATGCTGCTTGAGTCTGTTTGCCGCAGGAGAAATGATATGACGGAGAAAAAAGCCATTCTTTTCGTAGACGATGAAATGAGTATTCTCAGGTCGCTGAAGCGGGCGTTTCTGGACAGTGGCTACCAGCTCTATTTTGCCGACAGCGGGGCCAAAGGGTTGGCGGCTTTGAAAGCCAAAGATATTGACCTGGTGGTCAGTGATATGCGTATGCCCCAGATGGATGGCTACCAGTTCTTAAGCCAGGTAAAAAAAGAGTATCCCCAGGTAGTGCGGCTGATCTTAAGTGGTTTTACCCAGGAAGAGACGGTGTACAAGGCATTGATTGACGGTTCGGCTAAAATGTACGTGGCCAAACCCTGGGACAACCAGAAGCTGAAAGCCCTGATCCGCCAGTTGCTGGAAATTCAGGAAACCCTCCAGCAGCAGCGTCTGTTGGAGGTGGTGAATACCATCGACCAGTTGCCCACCCTGCCGACCATCTACCATAAAATCATGGACCTGATAGAACAAAATACCGATTTTGACAAGATTGTCGCCGTGGTTGAAAAAGATCCGGCTATTACCGCCAAGGTGCTGCAGGTAGCTAATTCGGCTTATTTCCGCAGTTCCACCGCCTCCCTCAAGCGGGCGGCGGTCTTCATCGGGCTGATGAACCTCAAGGATATCGTTCTTGGCTGTTCCGTCCTTGAAGCCCTGGGCTGCAGGGGTCTGGGAAAATTCAGCGTCGAATCGCTATGGGAGCATTTTGTCCGCAGCAACGGGCTGGTACATAATCTGTATGAACGGATTCACGATGAAAAAGTTGATGAGACCTGCGGTTCTGCCGGGCTTTTATATGATGTCGGTCTCCTGGTCCTGCTGCGCTATTTTCCTGAAAAGTTCAAGGAGATTTTGGCCCGCTGCCGACAGCATGCGGACCTGAGTCTGGTGGCAGCGGAAGAAGCGGTTATGGGGGTGAATCATGCCCAGCTGGGAGCTTATGTACTGAGCTGGTGGAACCTGCCTCAGCCGATTATCGAGGCCACCCTGTATCACCATAATCCCCTGTCTGAATCAGTGGCCAATCGGGATTTTGTTTCCCTGGTCGGGGTTGTCAGTCAACTTTCCCTGGGGCTTTTGGATGCCCATCTGGTGGGCGAACTGGATCCCCGGGTTATCGAAGCGGCTGGGATGTCACCGGCCATGTATGAAGACGTGCAGCAGCGGTTGCTGCCGTAATAATAACTAAATTGAGCGATTAGCTTTTAGCCGTTAGCTGTTAGTTTAATATCAACTTTCTGAATTGTTTTGTCAGGGATAGATTACAGGATGTTCGGGCTTGGCTCATAGCGGTATTGGCCGCCGAACGAATCACACGATGTGATTCGCGGCGGACGCCTCGGAAGCCGGCCATGGACGGCCGGCGAGAATGAGCGAGAGCCATGCCGGAACATCCTTGGAGATTTAGTTTCAGCTGTTTTTAGAGCAACTTAAGAAAGTTGAGTTAGGAATAAAAAAGGGATGGAGAAGAAAGATGACCACAACCGCAATGAAGGTTCTACTGGTTGATGATGAAGCAAAGGTTTTGCAGGCGGTAAAGAGGATATTCAGCCGCTCTCAGCTGGTTGAGCTGTTGACGGTTGCAGATCCTTTTGCAGCGATGAAAATGGTGGCTGAAGAGGAGATCGTCCTGGTGATTTCAGATCAGCAGATGCCGGGAATGACCGGCCTGGAATTTCTGGCCTGGGTTAACGCGAACCACCCCGGAATTGTCAAGATCATCATGACTGGTGATACTGACATTCAGACGGCGGTGCAGGCCATCAATGATATTGGGGTCTATAAGTTTATACGCAAACCCTGGAATAACGACGATCTTTACTGGACGGTGGTCCGGGCATTGGAAATGGCCCGGATGCAGCGGAAAAACCAGGAAATGCAGGCGGAACTGAATGAAAAAGACCGCTGTCTTGAACGTTATGAGCGGCTCTATCCGGGAATTACCACCATTGAGCGGGATGCCGATGGGGCAATTGTCATCGATGAGGATCTTTAAGCCGGATGGACGGGGTGGAAAAATAGTAAAAGGGGACAGGGATGGATAACGAAAAAGCGACCGTTCTTTTTGTTGATGATGAAACCCGGGTGCTGAAATCGATCAAAAGAGGGCTGATCGGTGAACCGTATGACTGCCTGTTTGCCCTCAGTGGGATGGAAGCGCTGGAAATCATGGCTTCCCGGCCGGTCCAGGTGATTATTACTGACATGCGGATGCCGGAAATGAACGGTCTGGAACTGCTGCGAGAGGTGCGTAAACGATTTCCGGAAACCATCAGGATGGTGCTTTCCGGTTACGCCCAGACCAATACGGTGCTGGCGGCGGTCAATGAAGGCTATGTCTATCGTTATATTACCAAACCCTGGAAACTGGATGAGGATCTGAAACCCGGGATTGAGGACGCCCTGGAAGTCTATCGCCTGAACCGGGAGCAGCGGCGGGCGGTGGAGGAGCTGGAAACCGCCAACCGTCAGCTGCTGGACAGGATTGAACAGGAAAGCAAGCCGGTGGAGAAAACCAGCAAGATTGCTGAGCATATCTACCGGCAGAAGACCTCAACTTTGCGGCTGGCTTTTGAAAAAACTAAAGTTATTGTTAATAGTATTTACAGTGATGCTACTAACCTGGGGATGGCCGGCGGGCTGAGTCAGGATGCCAGGGAACTTAACGAACATATCCGGGGAATCTGCCAGGGATTTATGGGAGAGGTGTTCCGGGTAACCCGGCTGGCCGAAATGGAATCTGGTAGTCTGGTGCCGGTGACGGGTATAAGCCTCAATCTCAAAGAATTTTTTATTAAACTCCAGCGTGAAGTCCTGGCAAAGAACCAGAACCGGGCTTTGGAGGTCCAGTTTCAGCTGGATGAATCCCTGCCGGCAGTCATTGCGGTTGATCCTGATTTTCTCTGGGAAATCTGCTGGAATATCCTCGAAAACACCCTGCTTTATGTTCCCCAGGGCAAGGTTTTCTGCTGCGGTCGCTCAGCCGGAGAAAATATGCTGGAAATTGAATGCCGTGATCAGGGACCTGGTATTCCGGCTGCCGAGCGCAAAGCGGTATTGGAACCTTTTGTCCAGGCCAGCAACAGCTGCTGTCCGGAGCGCCTGGGGCTGGGGCTGGCACTGGCCCGGGCGGCGGTGAAGCAATTAAAAGGAAAAATGGCCGTTGGTGATCTGGAAGGTCAGGGTTGCCGGGTGATTGTTCGTTTGCCCCTGTCCATGCCCACTGTCAGCCACATGTAGATTCATAGTGATAACAAGTATCAGAACATTTTTTGCCTGCTGAGAATGGAGGTAAAGTGATGACAAAAACAATCTCATGGCAACCTGATGGCTATATACTCTTCTGCTGCCGGATTTTGCTGTTCATCGCCATACTGGTTTTATTGTTGCCGGTTATTTCCCGGTCGACAGATACCGGCCAGCGGCAGGTGATCAAAATCGGGGTGTTGGCCAATCGGGGCGTCAGCCAGTGTTTTGAAGACTGGAAGTTCCTGGCCGGATATCTTTCGGATTATGATGACGCTAATGTTCTCTATTGGATCGAACCTTTAGGTTTCCAGGACGTTGATGAGGCGGTACAACAACATAAAATCGATTTTTTGATTATCAATCCCTATCTTTACGTCGAAATGGCTAATAAATATAATGTTGAACGGCTGGCTACCGTGATCAGGAAGACGTTACAGGGGCCGTCCAGTGTTTTTGGCGGCGTGGTTTTTACCCGGACCGGCTGCCGGGAGATTCAGC
>JAYEKE010000157.1:0-2667 GCA_034660915.1 Pseudomonadota bacterium | reverse complement strand
AATCTTAAGGATGCTATCGCTAAACTGCATCAGCTGGAGGCTGAGCAAAAAGAACAGCTGTTTTTTTTGGGAGAACTGTTGAATGCTTTGCCGAATCCGGTATTTTACAAAGATAATGAAGGGAAATTTCTTGGTTACAATCAGGCTTTTATCCGTCTGGCCGGGATTAGTGGTGACGAGCTGCTGGGTAAAACCGCCGCGGATTTTTTAAATGGCCAACTGACCAGACTGGCGGCGTCCACCGACGATCAGGCCCTTGAAGGCCGGGGATTACAGCATTATGAATGCCTTTTGTCTCTTGCCGACGGCAGTCAGCGTTATTACGCGATCATGAAAGATTTATTTAAATATCGGGATGGTTCCCCAGGGGGAGTGGTTGGCGCTTTTTATGATCTGACGGAGATTAAAAAGGCGGAAAAACGTTTAAAACGCTTATCTTCGGTGGTGGAACAAACCAGTGAAACTATTGTGGTTACCGATCTGGCTGGAAATATTGTCTACTGCAACCCGGCATTCACGCAATCAACCGGTTATAGCCAGGTTGAGGCCCTGGGGCAGAACCCCCGGGTCCTCAAAAGTGGCAGCCAGGATGAAGCCTTTTATCAAAAACTCTGGGATACTATTACCGCCGGTGATGTCTGGCACGGAGTGTTTAAAAATAAACGGAAAGATGGTACTTTTTTTGCTGAACAGGCAGCAATCTTCCCCATCAAGGATGACGGCGGTAATATCGTTAATTACGCGGCCGTTAAACGGGATATTACCAGGGAAAACCTGCTGGAAAATCAATTGCGGCTTTCCCAGCGAATGGAGGCTGTCGGCCAGCTGGCGGCCGGGGTGGCCCATGAACTGAACACCCCCATCGGCTTTGTCTCCAGCAATATGGAAAGTGTTAAAAACTATGTGGACCAGTTCAAACAGCTGATTCCCCGATACCAGGAGTTTATCGGTAAAGTGAGCGAGTTGAACCCGGATCTGCTGCCAGAGGAACTGAAAATATTGCGGCAAGTCGAGGAGGATGCTCACCTGGATTTTATCCTCGAAGACCTGGATGAGCTTTTTGGGGAAAATGCGGAAGGTTTTGAACGGATTTCGCAAATAGTGATCAAACTGCGGGAATTTTCCCGGGTGGACAGCGGGGATGAAAGCGGCCATTACAATCTGAACCGGGCCATTGAAACCACCCTGGTGGTCTCGCGCAATGAATATAAATATGTGGCCGATACGAAAACCGAGCTGGCGGAGGATTTACCCGATGTTGTCTGCGACTCCGGGGAAATCAACCAGGTGCTGCTCAATATTATTGTTAACGCCGCCCAGGCTATCAAGGAGCAGGGGCGGGAAGACAAAGGGAAAATCAGCATTGTTACTGATTATGACGATCAATGGGTGACCTGCCGCCTCAGTGATGACGGCCCGGGGATGAGTGAGGAGGTCAGGGAAAATATTTTCAATCCTTTTTTTACCACCAAGGTTGTGGGAACCGGCACCGGTCTGGGACTGTATATTTCTTACGATATCATCGTCAATAAACATGGCGGCCAGCTGCAGGTTGACAGCACTCCCGGCCAGGGGACTACATTTATTATCAAACTGCCTCGTGAAAATAAGAATATTGAGGGGGTAAGTTAATGGATCTGATTCTATGCCTTATGAGCTGAAGATATTTATTGAAGTGATGGTTTTTCTCCTGGGGCTGGCCATCGGCAGTTTTTTTAATGTCTGTATTTACCGGATTCCCCGGGAAGAGTCCGTGGTTTCGCCGCCGTCCCACTGTCCTGCCTGTGGCCGGCAGATTCTCTGGTGGCAGAATCTCCCCGTGTTCAGCTACCTTTTCCTGCGGGGCCGCTGTTATTTCTGTAAAGCGACTATTTCACCGCGCTATATGCTGGTGGAATTGCTCACCGGGATTTTGTTCCTGGCTGTGTACTTTCACAGCGGTTGGCAGCCGGTCACGATTTGCTGGCTGATTTTTGTCAGTCTGTTGATCCCCATCACTTTTATTGATCTTGACCACCAGATTATTCCTGATCGTTTCAGCCTCAGCGGTATTGTCTTGGGTTTTTTGTGCAGTCTGGCCGGGCTGACCATCCCCTGGGTGGAGTCGGTCCTGGGAATTATTGTGGGTGGTGGTGTTCTCTGGTTGATTGCCGAAAGCTATTACCGGCTTACCGGGCGGGATGGCATGGGCGGTGGTGATGTCAAGCTGCTGGCCATGATCGGCGCTTTTCTGGGGGTTAAATCCCTGCTGCTGATCATCCTGGTCAGCTCACTGGTCGGTTCGGTGGTTGGGGTGCTGCTGATGGTGATCAATAAAAAAGACAGCCAGTTTGCCATTCCCTTCGGGCCTTTCCTGGCCTTCGGAGCCCTGATCTATCTTTTCTGGGGACCGCCATTAATCAGCTGGTATCTGGGCTTGATGGCCGGAGGTTGAGAATATCACGGGTGTCCCCTTCGTTGACTTATTGTTAAAATACCCGGACAATAGCGATTTTGAACATGATCTAAAGCGGGCTATGCCCGCAACCCAAATTAAGGTATCAGGATGTTCCGGCATGGCTCTCGCTCATTCTCGCCGGCCGTCCATGGCCGGCTTCCGAGGCGTCCGCCGCGAATCACCTCGTGTGATTCGTTCGGCGGCCAATACCGCTATGAGCCAAGCCCGAA
>JAYEKE010000156.1 GCA_034660915.1 Pseudomonadota bacterium | reverse complement strand
CACCGTTTTTTCCTTAATATGGGGCCGCAGCATCCCAGCACCCATGGTGTTCTCAGGGTTATTCTGGAGATGGATGGCGAGTATATCATCGAGCCACAACCGGTTCTGGGATATGGCCACCGGATGCAGGAGAAAATGGCCGAATGTCGGAGCTGGCCCGGATTTCTGCCCAACACCGGCAGGATGGATTATGCCGCGGTGTTGCCGTACAACCACGGTTACGTGGCTCTGATTGAACGACTAACCGGGGTTGAGGTGCCGCTCCGGGCCGAGTATATCCGGGTGATAACTTCTGAGTTGAACCGCATTGCCAGCCATCTTATCTGGTATGGGGCTTTGCTTTTGGACCTGGGGGCTTTTACCCCGATTCTCTATACCTTTGATGACCGGGAGCAGATTCTCGATATCCTTGAGGATATTACCGGTTCCCGGCTGACCTACTGCTATTTTCGGGTTGGCGGGGTATCAAAAGACATTGATGACATATTTGTTGAGCGAACCCGGGAATTCATCAAACGTCTGCGCAGCCGATTCAGTATGTATGAAAATCTGGTGAACGACAACGTTATTTTTATCAATCGAATGAAGGGCATTGGGGTAATTGATGCTGATATGTGCCGCCGCTATGGAGTCACCGGTCCGGTTGCCCGGGGATCGGGTATTTACTACGATATGCGCAAAAGCGAGCCCTATTCAGTCTATCCCGAATTTGATTTTGATATCCCCGTGGGCGAACATGGTGATGCCATGGATCGCTTTCTGGTGCGTTTTAAGGAAATGGAGCAGAGCTTGCGCATTATCGAGCAGGCCTTGGATAAATTGCCTGAGGGTCAGTACCGTAGCAAGGTGCCCAAGAAACTGAAGCTGCCGGCCGGAGACTGTAACTTTTCGGTTGAAACAGCCCGCGGGTCGTTGGTTTATTATCTGATCAGTGATGGCAGTGATGTGCCCTATCGCCTGAAAATCAGGGTGCCATCCTATTCTAATCTCAGTGTGTTGCCGGAACTGTGCCGGGGAATGCTCCTTTCTGATCTGGTAGCCGCCATGGGCAGTCTTGATTTGGTTATTCCTGAGATCGACAGGTAGAATATATGGAAACGGCTGGAAATCTAATACTGTTGCGGATGGTGATTGCGGTAGTCTTGATCGTCGCCTTTGTCTTCCTTAATGCCTTGGTTATGGGCTATCTGGAACGTAAGCTTTCCGCCCGGATCCAGCGCCGTCCGGGTCTGATGGAAGTCGGACCCCACGGGATTCTGCAGTTGCTTATTGACGGCTTTAAGCTGATCGGCAAACAACTTATTATCCCTAAGGATGCGGACCGTTTTCTCTTTCGCCTGGCACCGCTGCTTTCCTTTGTGCCGGTGGTCCTGCCGCTGATGGTCATTCCTTTCAGTCCGAAGCTGCAGGGGCGTGATTTTGATATTGGCTTGATATTTATCCTGGCCATTTCTTCCCTTAATGTCATGGCTATTCTCATGGCTGGCTGGAGTTCAAATAATAAATATTCGCTTTTTGGTGCCATGCGTTCGGTGGCCCAGAATATCTCCTATGAAATTCCCATGCTGTTGTCATTGTTGGCGGTGATCCTGATGACCAATACTTTCAGCATGCAGGGGATTGTTCAGGCCCAGAATAAAATCTGGTTTTTTCTGGTTCAGCCCATCGCTTTTCTTATTTATATAGTTGCCTCCTTTGCCGAGACTAACCGGGCTCCTTTTGATCTCCCTGAGGCTGAAAGCGAGTTGACGGCAGGCTATCATACGGAATACAGTGGCATGGGCTTCAGTCTTTTCATGTTGGCTGAATATGCCAATATGTTCGTTGTCTGTTCCATTGCCACTACCCTGTTTCTCGGGGGGTGGCGGGGTATTCCGCTGCCTTTTGGTGAATACAGCAACGCCATCTGGTTTTTAATCAAGGCCTATGGCTTGATGATTTTCATGATCTGGGTGCGGTGGACCTATCCCCGGACCCGCTTTGACCAGTTGATGAATTTCTGCTGGAAGTATCTGATCCCTTTTGCCCTCGTTAACCTGCTGGTTACCGCGGTGCTGGTCAAGTTATTATGAGAAACAGCGGTTATTTTAAAGATTTATATGTCGGTGGTAAAAGCCTGATTATCGGGTTGGGAGTTACCCTGAAAACCTGCTTTTTGCCCCAGGTGACCGTTCATTATCCCCGTGAGAAGCTGGAGATTACTCCTAATTACCGTGGCCATGTGGAATTGGTCAAGGACCCTGAAACCGGGGAGTCACGATGTATTGTCTGTGGCATGTGTGCCCGGGCCTGTCCCTCCGGTTGTTTCACCGTCAAAGGGGAGAAGAAGGAGGGGGAGAAAAAGAAGACCCTGACTGTTTTCAGGCTTGATTTTACCAAATGCAGCCTCTGCGGAACCTGTGTTGAGACCTGCCCCAAGGGAGCAATTAGATATTCCATGGATTATAATATTGCCGGTTTTACCCGGGAAGAATTTCATTATGACCTGATTAAACGGCTGGAGGAGAAGGGATGATTCTCTACCAGTATATTGCCGAGGCCCTTTTCTTTGCTTTTATCCTGCTGGTTTT
>JAYEKE010000155.1 GCA_034660915.1 Pseudomonadota bacterium | reverse complement strand
ACCGGAACAGGTTGAGACTTTGCTGGGGGTTGATTCTATGGAGCTTGAAGTGGGTTATGGCATGATTCCTCTGGTAGACGCGTCACAGGGTGGTGATCTGCTGGAACGGATTAAAATGATCAGGCGGCAGTTTGTCCTTGATATGGGCTTCATCCTGCCATCCGTACATATTCGTGATAATCTGCAACTGAAACCCAACGATTATATTCTGAAAGTGAAAGGTAATGAAGTGGCTCGGGGAGAGGTGATGGTTGGCTACTGCCTGGCAATGAATCCTGAGGATGAGGCGCCATCGCTGGAAGGAATTCCGACAAAAGAACCGGCCTTTGGTCTGCCGGCCTTGTGGATCGAGGAGCGTCAGCGGGAACGGGCCCAGTTGGCGGGCTATACGGTGGTGGATGCCTCGACCGTGGTGGCGACCCATCTGGTTGAAAAAATCCGTGAATTTGCCCATGAATTAATGACCCGCCAGGACGTGCAGAAGCTGGTTAACAACCTTTCCCGGGAGTATCCACAGGTGGTGGAGGATCTCGTCCCCGGGGTAGTCCCCTGGGGGACGCTGCAAAAGGTTTTGCAGAATCTGCTGCGGGAGCAGGTGCCGATTAAAGACCTGATGACTATTATTGAAACCATGTCCGAATATACCATGCAGATTCGTGATGCCGACGTGCTCACCGAATATGTGCGCCAGGATCTGGGGCGGACCGTAACCCGAGGTTATCTGGGTGATAACAACCTGCTTTATGTCATGACTTTGGACCCGAAACTGGAAGAACTGATCAATAATTCCATCCAGCGTACTGATCACGGGGCTTTTCTCTCTCTTGATCCTAATGTTGTTTATGCTATGGTGGAAAAGATTAAGCAGCTTTCCGAAAAATTTACTATTATGAATGCCAGACCGGTGTTGTTGGGTGTTCCCATTGTTCGTTTTCATCTGCGACGACTTTTGGAACGTTTTATTCCCCGTTTAGTCTTGATTTCTCATAATGAAATCCCCCCTTCAGTTAAAGTCCAGTCACTGGGGAGAGTTTCCGCGGATTAACAGAAATGGCATGGTTGATTACAGGTTTAAATAAATGAAAGTAAAACATTTTCGTGGTAATAATATTTCCAAAGTGATGCTGGAGGTGAAAAAGGAGCTCGGCCGGGAGGCGGTGATCCTGGAAACCCGGCAACTTCCCGGCCAGGGTGGATCACTGGTGGAAATTGTGGCGGCAGTTGACTATCCGGATGATCATTTTGTCCCCGGCCTGGGAATTAACCGTTATTCTAATTCACTTACTGCTTCAACCGTAAATTGCAAGACGTCTGCCGGACAGCAGACAGGATTTTTTGCTTCTGCCGGCTACCGGGAATTACGTCAGGAAGTAGTATTAATGAAAAAAATGCTTAGCCGGCTGTTGGAAACTAGTGGTTTCCCGGGGGAGTGGGGCGCCGGCGGAGTATTGGCGGAACTCTATCAGCAGCTGTTGACCAAAGGGATTCATGAGGAAGTGTGTCGCAGTTTACTTGATCGGGTGGTAGATCAGCTGCCAGTTGAAAAATCGGCAAGCAGGGAAACGGCGATCGGCTGTCTGGCGCGGCAAATCATCGATGACGTCCCGCTGCTGAAAGTTGATCAAATTGGCCGTCTGGTGACTTTGGTAGGTCCTACCGGCGTCGGGAAAACAACCACGGTAGCCAAACTGGCGGCATTTTTCAGTCAGGAAAAAAATGAGGATATCGGACTCATATCAGTTGATACCTTTCGTCTGGGGGCGACGGCGCAGATCAGGGAATATGCCCGGCGCCTTCAGGTTCCGGTTCGAGTGGTGAAAAGTCGTGCCGCCATGGAAGAGGCGCTGGAAGAATTCAGTTCCAGGGATCGGATTATCATTGATACCATGGGCCGCAGTCACCATGATGAAAAGGGATTGCAGGCTCTGCAGCAGATTCTGCCGGCAAACCATGAGCTAACATCACTTCTGGTAGTGCCTGCGGGAATTCAGGAAGACGATTTGCTGGATGTGCTGGTTCAATTTCGCCGTTTTGCCTATGGGGCTTTATTGTTCAGTAAACTGGATGAAACCACCTGCCATGGGATACTGTTGCGTGGTTGTCAGTTGGCCCGGTTGCCTTTGTCTTTTTTTGCCACGGGGCAACTGGTACCCGAAGACATGGAAGAGGCCTCAGGTGAACGGGTAGCAAGTCTTTTGTTGGATTTAAATTGAAACTAAATTGAGCGATTAGCTTTTAGCCGTTAGCCATTAGTTTAATCTCAACTTTTTGACTTGCATTACCAGGGACATCTCAGCAGGATGTTCGGGCTTGGCTCATAGCGGTATTGGCTGCCGAACGAATCACACGATGCGATTCGCGGTGGATGCCTCGGAAGCCGGCCATGGGAGGCCGGCGAGAATGAGTGAGAGCCATGCCGGAACATCCCTGAGATTTATTTCAGCCCTGCCTGTCGGTAGACAGGTGTTTTTAGAGCAAGTCAGAAAGTTGAGTTTAATGATTAAAGGGGTTTTATTTATATACGCCTAAACTGAGCGATTAGCCTTTAAAGGTGTAAGGTGTAAGGTGTAAGGT
>JAYEKE010000154.1 GCA_034660915.1 Pseudomonadota bacterium | reverse complement strand
CTGCGCCTTTTTTGGTTCCGGCTAAGCCGGCTTATCAGGATGGGCCTCAAATCTATTCAGGGGAAACCGCGGATACGTAATTATCGAGACTTTCTGACGACCATGAGATCGGCAGCTGGACGATAAAGACAGCATTTCCCTCGCGTCCCCATTCTATCTTCATCTGGCCACCATGGGAATTGATGATAGAACGGGCCAGGTATACCCCGGAATCATTAAGGTGATCTGAAAATCGGGTAATCTTTTCAGGTTGTTTCAGGGTTGAGCGCAAAGCTGTCCGCCTGGAATCATCACTCACCGGACCATGCTCTTCAATGCACAATTCAAAAAGCCGCTTCTGGCCGGTCTGTGGCTGAGATTCTCCCGGAATCGTCACCACATCACTCTTAAGGGATATCTCACCGCCATCCCCCGCCAGCATCATCGCCAATTCCAACAGGTTGATAAAAGCATGTCCAAGTTTATATTCATCAAAAGGAAATGATGGCATTGGTGAATGAAAATCATGGCTGATTTTTATGTCCTTCTTTTGCACCCGCGCAGCTATCATTTCAAGAAATTCCGTCAGCATCAAGCCCATATCTCCCCGGATCGGGCTAACCTGTAAATCCGTCTCTTCCATCCCCATCAGTTTTGTCCACTCATTAATCATGGACAGGGATTTCTTACCGCTGTTATATATTTCCTGCAACTGGGAAATAAGTTCACTGCGTTTAGACGGGAGATCATCTAACAGATGAGAAGAATAGCCGATAATGGCGGAGAGAGGAGACTTTACATCCTCGGAAACCATGGCCAGCAGTTCTTCTCTGACCTTCTTCATCCGCTCATGTTCCATGAGTGAACGGGTAAGTTTAAGATTATATTCCCCCAGTTTTTTATTGGAATCCTGGAGAATCTTGAAATAGGATTTTTTATTCAAGGGCCCCAGGTCAGCATCCACCAACAAAGATTCCAACTGCCGGCTGGACCGCAGCAGCAGGGCATCAATCACCTTTTCCTGAAGGCTGAAAAGGGAAAACGCAACGGACTTTAGATACTCGGTCTTAAAACCATCCTCCCCTGAAATAAATATACTCGCAACCACGGAACCAAGATGTACAAACTCACCAAGCGTCTTGATCGTCTCGTCTTCCAGATCGGCCAGAATATCAAGATTATGATGCAGGGAAATCACCCCGACATATTCTTCCGGCAGATTCCAGACCTGGGCCAGGGCCATCCCGGCTTCCGTGTGATCAAGACCATAAAAGGCTTTTTCAACCGCGCTGCGGTCACCCCGGCCACCATCATCTTTTCGCAGAACTTTTTTATAAAGTATGGGGTCGATTCCCCAGAGAATCAACGAACCCAGATCAGCAAGCAGCCCGGCAATAAAAGCTTTTTCCGGCGCCGGGTAGCCGATCTGCTGGGCAAAGAGACGGGCGGCAATGGCGGTATAGAGTGAACGTTCCCAATAATTACGCAAAGCCGGACTATTGGCTGCCTTATTTTTCATAATATCAAGAACCGCCAGGCTCAAAACCACATTTTTCACCACGTCAACACCCAAAAGGGCAATCCCGTGTGAAACAGTGGTGATTTTTTCCCGCAAGCCATAGAAGGGAGAATTAATTAACTTCAGCAGATAAGCAGTAATTGTTGGATCTTCCATCACAATATCAGCAATATCCTTAGCCGATGTCTGGTCATCCATGCTGATTTCCATCAGTTTAATGGCGACCTGTGGTAACCTGGGCAGATTATCCATTTTGGAAACCAGATCCAGAATTTCCTCTCTGGTCATCAGCATTCTCCCTTACAGCAGCAATTCAAAAGATATTTCTTTCCAGCAGTGCATCTGCTAAAACAAGGTTTTTTCACTTGGGAGATATATAGCACCCGGCCCATAAAATGTAAAGGCTACCTTGAAAAATGAATACCCCCATAAAAATCAGGAAGAAGAATTTTTACGACTCTTTATATTTTACGGTGTCCAGTTCCTTTAACCTTTAGCCTTTGGCCTTTATCCTTTATCCTTTGGCCTTTATCCTTGCCATCAGCTCTGCCAGTCGGCAGAGTTCACTTACGGTCATGGTTTCGGCCCGACAATCGGGTGAAAACCCGTGCTGTAGTAACAATTCAGCCAGTTGAGAACGTTCCAGGGCTAATTTCCAGTTGGAGAGCGGATTAATAATCTTCTTGCGCCGCTGGCTGAACAAGCGTTTAATTAAATCTCCCAGCCATGCCACATTACTGATCTGGCAGGATGGCTGAGACAGAAAATTAAGTGAAACAACCCTCGACCATACCCGGGGCTGAGGATAAAAACAGCTGGGTGATACAGTAAATCCGGGCATTGTCTGACAAAATAATGAAGTCATAATGGACAGACGGCCATATGATTTGCTGCCTGGCGCCGCCAGAATCCTGGCAGCAACTTCTTCCTGCATCATCAATACCGCCCGGGAAAAAAGATGACGATACCGAATCAGCAAAAAAATAATCGGGGTGGTTATCTGATAGGGAATATTGGCAACCACGCAGATTTTTCCATGCCGCAGATAAACATCACCAAGTTCATGCTCCAGATCACATTTGAGCACATCCCCATAAACCAGGTTAAATTCATTTTCCCGGCAGGTGGAAAACCGCCGCCGAAGATCAGGCAGCAAATCCGTATCAGTTTCAATCGCCGTTACCGGCGTTGTCGCCTGCAGGAGAAAGGTAGTTAAAAAGCCATTTCCAGGACCAATTTCAAAAACCGGTTCCCCTGCTGCCAGAGCCGCCAGATCAATAATTTTTCGGGCGATATTGGCATCATGGAGGAAATTTTGGCCCAGTTTTTTCTTAAACCGGTAAGTCATCAATATTCCTGAAATATCATCAACATCGATTCCCCGGTTAATCCCCCTGGGAATCGGTTAAATCTTGATTCCGCCGCAGGTAAACAACCAGGAAGTTAATAATCGGGATGCTGGCAAGGCCCAACACCAGCCCGATCAAATGACCACCCACCAGCAACGGCCAGGCAACCTGGCTGCCGGCATGAATAATATCCTTAAGCGTATGAATACCCTCAGGAAAAGGAATTGAGGAAGACAGAAGTATTTCTCCAACCTTGAAGTCAAAGTAAAGAATGGGAATCATGGTCAGTGGGTTGCATATCCAGCTGGCCAGCAGAGAAGCCAGACGATTTCCACGCAAAAGAAAGGCAAGAGAAATGGCCAGAAATGTGTGCAGCCCCAACAGGGGGGAAAAAGCAACAAAGAGACCCACTCCAACCCCACGGGCAATGGTTGCTGGATTATCAGTGCTCCCCAGCAACATTCTGATCATCGAGCGGATATCAGGCTTTTTTCCCTTTTTCATAATCGCAGGCGGGAATAGGCATTGAGATTCAATTCATCCCTTTTACCTTGTTGATGCAGACGGAAACCAACCTGTCCAATCATCACCGCATTATCAGTACAAAGAACCGGAGGAGCTACATACACTTCAACACCCCGGCCTCCAGCAGCCTGGATCAAGTTATTACGGATAGCAAAGTTACACGAAACGCCACCGGCCAGAGCGATGGACGAAACTTTGAACATCTCAGCCGCCTTCAGAGCCTTGCGGGTTAAAACATCGGCAACCGCGGCCTGAAAAGAGGCCGCAACGTCAGGAATAATCGCCGGAACCGCGGATTCATTCTTTTCCAGAAATGTACGGACCGATGTTTTTAAACCACTGAAACTGAAATCCAGCGAATCAGCCCCCATATATGCGCGGGGAAACTTTATGGCCCGGGGATCACCCTGAGTCGCCAAGCGCTCAATCACCGGTCCGCCAGGATAACCCAGATTCATCATTTTGGCTATTTTGTCAAATGCTTCGCCGGCCGCATCATCAATGGTTCGCCCCAGAAGCTGATAATCGTGCCATTCGCGCACCAGATAAATACTGGTATGCCCACCGGAGACCACCAGGCCAACAAAAGGAAAGGTCAGCCGCTCATTAACCAGCAGCGACGACATGAGATGGCCTTCAACGTGATTGACCCCGACCAGCGGCAGTTGCCGGGCAAAGGCCAGCGATTTTGCATAGGAAATACCAACCAATAATGAGCCCACCAGACCTGGACCACAGGTAACACAGATACTACCCATCTCAGCCAGGGCGGTATCTGCCTCTTTCAGTGCCTGCGTTACTACCCAGTCAATATTTTCCAGATGCTGGCGCGATGCAAGTTCTGGAACCACACCACCATAAGGCCGATGGATATCAATCTGGCTCGAAATGATATTGGAACGGATTTCTCTGCCTTGGGCCAGGACCGCGGCACAGGTATCATCACATGAAGTTTCGATGGCCAAAGTTAACATATCGTCATTTTAGCCGATTTACAGTCACCAAACAAGCTATTTTTACGCCCGGCCTAAAACCATAAAGGCCGGTCTTTTTGACCGGCCATTATCATAAATTAACATTTTTATCGAGATCCTCAAGCCGCCAATGACAAATTATCCAATTCGATTTCAAGACGTTTTTTTAATTTCTTTTTTGCATTATTTTCCAACTGTCTGACCCGCTCACGGGTAATCCCCAAACCGTCTCCGACTTCCTGCAATGTTTTCGCTGATCCGGAAAAAAACCGCCCTTCCACGACCTGCCGCTCACGACTGGTAAGCATGGACAACGCCTCCCTGACTTTCTCCTGCAACATCTGCTGTTCATCCAGATCAATTAAGGCTTTCTCCTGATTATCATCGGAGACCAGCATATCCATATAAGTGGCATCTCCATCATTTATGGTTCGAAAAAGTGAGAGATCACGCTGGCTGAGCCGCTCGTAGAGGGCCCGGACCTTTTCATCGTCTTCCTGCCCATCCATCAGTGCCCGCATGGCTTCACGATCAATCTCATTACCATTAAGCAACCCTTTGATCTTGGAAAGTTTGTAAAACAATCGTTTTTGCAGTTGAGTTGTGCCAATTTTCACCAGGCTCCATGACCGCATGATATAATCCTGAATATAAGCCCGTATCCACCATACAGCATAAGAAATTAGCTTGTAACCCCGCTCAGGATCGAATTTCTTTACCGCGGTCATCAAACCCAGGTTGCCTTCCTGGATCAGGTCCATTTTCTTCATCTGGTAGCCACTATATTCAGATGCAATTTTAACCACAAAACGTAAGTTACTGACAACCAGCTTATGTGCAGCTTCGAGGTCTCCATGATCATGATATTGGAAGGCAAGCTCTCTCTCCTCCTCAGGCTTAAGCAGAGGAAAGCGGTTTATTTCCGTCATGTACAGAGAAAACGAGTTGGCTACAGGAATCAACTGAGTATTGTTAGCCATTTTATCACCTCATCGTCATAAAGATTATTAGCACTCGTCTTACATGAGTGCTAATATAGCATATTCCCATCATATTGCAAACATTTTTTATAATGATTTAATCAGGGTAACTATTCAGCACATCTTTATAAAGTGCACTGCTGTGAGCAAAACCGGGACTGTCCCCGAGCCTTTTGGTTTAAAAGGGGACTGTCCCAGGCTTTTGCGGCGCATGCCGACATTGTTTCATAGTCCGTAAACATCTGGGACAGCCCCCGGTGAAGCTGGGGACAGTCCCGAGTTTACTACTTAAGTAGCGATGCAATGGGCTAAATAGTTACTAATCAGGAAGCTATACCATTGACAAAAATGATTCATTTACACTATATAGAGGCAGTCATTCCATATACACATCCATATCGTTCGTCATTTTTATTAATTGCACTATCCAGACTATTAACAGGAGGAAGGCTTGTACCATGGCCTATGAATTGAAAATAGAAACTTCTTTTGCCGCTGCCCACAACCTGCTGCACTATTGCGGTCAGTGCGAAAAACTCCATGGACATAATTGGAAGATTGAAATCATGATACGTGGCAATGAACTGGACCAAAGCGGCATGTTGCTTGATTTTAAAATCCTTAAAAATCACACGGAAGCAATTATACAATCCCTTGACCACTGCTACCTTAACGAGCACCCCGCGTTTGTCGGGCAAAGCCCTTCTTCAGAACTTATTGCCCGGTATATATTTACTGAGCTCGAAAAAAGATTAGCAGATCAGCAGGTTTCAGTTTATAAAGTTACAGCCTGGGAATCAGAACGGGCGGCAGCCTCCTACATGAGGGATTAAATGATTGAAGATATTCAGCAGCAGTCAGATCACCGACAGATCGAAATCAACAAAGTAGGGGTTAAAGGAATTAAATATCCCATCCAGGTTCTTGACAAAACCTTTGGCGTTCAGCATACCATTGGCGACTTCAACATGTATGTCAGCCTGCCCCATCATTTCAAGGGGACGCACATGAGCCGGTTTGTTGAAATTCTCAATCAATACCATAATAAAATCGGCATCAATCTGTTTCCTAATATTCTTAAGGAAATCAAAACTCACCTGGGAGCCGAATCAGCCCACCTTGAAATTTCATTCCCTTATTTCATTGATAAAGAAGCCCCCGTCAGCCGGGCTAAAAGCAAAATGACTTATCATTGCAAGTTTTTCGGCAGCCTCACCTTGGATGAGTTGGACTTCAGAGTTCAGGTTAAGGTTCCGGTTACCAGCCTCTGCCCCTGTTCCAAGGCCATCAGTGACGCGGGAGCTCACAATCAGCGCAGCACGGTAACGGTAAACTTCAGCTTCAAGGAATTTGTCTGGATTGAAGACATGATCAAACTCATTGAGAATACCGCCAGCTGCGATATTTTTCCACTACTTAAGAGACCTGACGAGAAATATGTGACAGAAAGGGCCTATGCACATCCTATGTTCGTGGAAGATCTGGTGCGGGAGATTGCCGGCAAGCTGCTACAGGATCAGAATATAATCTGGTTTACGGTTGAAGCCGAGAACATGGAAAGCATCCATAACCACAACGCCTATGCTTTTGTTGAGAAATACCTGTGACCGTTGTTATCTTCCTGCTTATCGCCGCCTACCTGATCGGCTCAATCCCCTGCGGCATCCTGGTCAGCAAATTCCTGGGCACTCCAGATCCCAGGCTGCAGGGCAGCGGCAATATCGGCGCGACCAACATCAGCCGCATAGGCGGCAAAAAAGCAGGAGTTGTTACCCTGATCGGGGATGCTCTTAAAGGTGCCGCACCGGCTCTGGCTGGAATTTGGCTGGCTCCGGAAACACCATACATTGCCGGGCTGGCCGGGCTGGCAGCTTTTCTCGGTCATCTCTATCCGATTTTCCTCGGGTTTAAAGGCGGGAAAGGAATTGCTACCGCCCTGGGCATTTTCCTTATCCTGACGCCCTGGGCGATTGCCATTGAAATCATTTTATTCTCGGTGATAATGCTGACCGTGCGCATTGTTTCGGTTGGCTCCCTGGCGGCCGCCCTGACCATCCCTGTCTGCATTTGTCTGCTGAGCTACCCTAAAGCGTATGTCCTGAGTGCTCTTGTTATTGCCATCCTGACAATATATAAACACCGGGAGAACCTGAAGCGATTAGTTGCGGGGCAGGAGCCTAAATTCTTCTGACTTGAAGCGACTATCTCAACATTATAGGATGTTCGGGCTTGGCTCTTAGCCTGTCTGCGTGCGGCACGCACAGGCAGGCCATGGACGGCCGGCGAGAATGAGCGAGAGCCATGCCGGAACATCCATGGAATTATGGAATTATGGGGACAGGATACTTAATTATTGGAAACCCATCAATAATTAAGGTCCAGTCCCCCATAATTCATTATAATGATTTAATCCGCTTGGCTTTCTGCCTTTCCTTGCGGGATAAACGCCGTGGATTTCCTTTTTTTTTCGTCGACCTGTCCTGCCGACGCTCAGCAAGGTCATCATCTTCGCCGGTAAGCCCTTTTTCCCCGGCAATAACCGCGACCATCATCTGGTCATAAAATTCCAATGCGCCGATGGTCACGGCATTATATCGCTGAACTTTATGACGCAGATCACCATCATCGGTCACCACCGTCAATCCGGAGCCATATTTTTCGGCCAAGCGCAGCAAAACCAAGTCTGCTTTCATGCCTAAAGGGGAAAAGATTATCTTCACCCCCTGTTCATGGGACTTTCGGGCTCCAGCAGCCGCAACCTGCCAGCCATCAAAAACCACTTCCACCACATGCCGACGGCAGGAACGATAATCAGCCAGCATACCGATCAGGCTTTCCCGTTCAACTTCCAGATCAAGGAAATCAAGGGGACTACCGGCAATGGCCGCAATCAGGTTATATCCATCAATAGCTAATCGCATAACTTCCTGACATATTCGACTAAATTGAGTGATCAGCTTTTAGCCGCTAGCAATTAGTAACTTACATCTCAACTTTCTGAGTTGTGTTGCCAGGAGACATCATTAGGATATTCGGGCTTGGCTCACAGCCTGTCTGCGTGCGGCACGCACAGGCAGGCGGCATTGACCGCCGAACGAATCACCACGACGGTGATTCGCGGCGGACACGGGGACATTGCTTTAGCGGTGTCCCCACTAGCTGCACACGATGTGCAGCAAGAATGAGTGAGAGCCATGCCGGAATATCCTTGAAGCAAATTTTTTCAAGCTGTTTTTTCACAACTCAGAAAGTTGAGTTACATATAAAACTCTGCGGTAAAAAACAAGAAAATCAAGCGACCATGAAGTCATGAAGCTCGTGAAGATTTTTTTACAATACTACATATTCTTCATGTTCTTTATGGTGAAATAAAAAAGGAGGCAAGGTTTCCCCGGCCTCCTGATTCAATTTAAAACCGGCAAGCGCGCAATTAATCTTTAGGCAGCTTTTCCTCAGGCTTGAGCTCACCTTTTTCACGTTCATCAAAAAATTCCAGGGCGACTTTGGGAAACAGGGCATAGGACAAAACATCTTCAACACTTTTTGCCTTATCACCCAGCTCCACGGTTAATTTTTCCATTTCCGGCGGAATCAAATCAGCCGGGCGGCAAGTTACCGGTTCTTCCCCTTTTAATGCCATTTTCTGCACTTCAGGATCAAAAGGAGCAACAGAAAGGCCATACATCCCCTTTAATACATTTTTAGACTCGTTGGGAATCATCATATAGCGTTTACCGGTCAGCACATTAAGGGTTGCCTGGGTGCCGACAATCTGGCTGCTCGGGGTTACCAGCGGGGGATAACCAAAATCATGCCTGACCCGGGGAATCTCTTCCAGAACCTGCTTCAGCTTGCCTATCGCTCCCTGATCCCGCAGTTGGGTTTCCAGATTTGACATCATTCCACCCGGCACCTGATAGATTAAAACATTGGTATCCACGCCGGTAAAACCACTTTCATAGGCATCATATTTAGCCCGCACATCTTTTATATAGGCGGCAATTTCCGCCAGCGGTTCCAAAGTAAGACCGGTATCATAAGGCGTATCGCGCAAGGCGGCCACCAGGCTCTCCGTCGGTGGTTGCGACGTCCCCTGGGAAAGAGTTGAGATGGCGCAGTCAAGGATATCAACCCCGGCCTCAATGGCTTTCAAATAAGTCATATGGGCCATACCACTGGTACAATGACAGTGCAGGTGGATGGGAACATCGATTTTTTCTTTCATGGATTTAACCAGCTCAAAAGCATCATAAGGAGCCAGCAAGCCGGCCATATCCTTAATACAGATAGTATCGGCTCCCATCCCCACCAGTTCCTGTGCCAGTTTGACAAAATAGTCGTTATCATGCACCGGGCTGATGGTATAACTGACCGCCGCCTCAGCAATCTTGCCGGCCTTTTTAACCGACTCCATGGCCATCCGCATATTGCGGGGATCATTGAGGGCATCAAAAATCCGGAAAACATCAATACCATTGGTCGCCGCCCGTTCCACAAAAGTCTGCAGGACATCATCGGCATAATGACGGTATCCAAGGATGTTCTGACCCCGAAGCAACATCTGCAGACGGGTATTGGGAATAGCCTGCCGTAACGCCCGCAGACGTTCCCACGGATCCTCTTTCAGAAAACGCAGACAGGAATCAAAGGTTGCCCCACCCCAGACTTCCAGTGACCAGTAGCCGATTTTATCCAGCGCTGAAGCAATCGGCAGCATATCCTTGGTACGCATCCTGGTTGCCAGCAAAGATTGGTGAGCATCCCGTAGAACGGTATCAGTTATCTGAACTTTGTGTGACATAACATCCTCCTAACTTCCGTTTGATGAGATAGTTATCCCCCACAGGGGGTTTACAATCATCCATCCTGCACTGCATCCAGAAACAGTCAGATCACTCATCGGCTTGATTTATAACTGTATACTGTATCCAATAAAATTTTTGAAAAAAGAAAACGGTCCTGAAAGCACCGTTTTCTATTTTTGCCTATTCGATCTCAGCAATCGCAGTATCAGATTCTACCGCCTGACCAACGGTTACATTGATAGCTTTAACAGTTCCACCGACGGGAGCAACAACTGGCATTTCCATCTTCATGGCTTCCAAGATTACCACCTCATCACCCTCAGAAACCTGGTCGCCAACACTTACCTTGACATCAAGAATTTTTCCCACCATCGGGGAAGTAATAACTTCACTCATTTGTACGCCTCCTGAAAAATTTTAATTTTACTCTATACACCACTAAAGATAATGGTAACATACTGGCAATCTGTTTGCAACATTTTTCTCAACATATTTACAGCCTAGTATTCATCCGGAAACATTCATTTCCGGATGAACGCTTTCAGCGATCAGCAGTCAGCTTTCAGTAAAATATAGGGAAAACAGCTGGTTAAGCTGAAGGCTGAAAACCTATGATAAAGATAAAACCAATATTATCATCATCTTACAATCAGTTATTCAAAAGAACCTTAATCTTTGCCGCCACCCGGTCCTCTTTTTTTATTTTCAATGAACGTTGATACATTTCCAGCGATTTTTCTCTTTCGCCCAGTTTCTGATAAACGTCTCCAAGGTGTTCAAAAATAACCGGATCATCAGAAATCAACGTAGATGCCCGCAACAAATATTCCAAAGCCTGTTCATATTTACCTTGAGCATAAAACAGCCATCCCAGGCTGTCTATAATAAAGCCACTGTCGGGTTTCAGGGAAAGCGCCTTGCGGATTAACTTCTCGGCATCATCAAGCTGAACCCCCAGCTCAACGTAAGTATAACCAATATAATTGAGAACCGTCGCATCTTCAGGATTTTCTTTTAAAAGCTCCT
>JAYEKE010000153.1 GCA_034660915.1 Pseudomonadota bacterium | reverse complement strand
CTTTCCCTGAATAAACCCGATTTCATGACCGTTTCCCGGGTCAGCAAAGCGATTAATGACGCTTTCAGAGCCAAACTGGCCGTTCCCCTGGATGCCTCCACCATAGAGATGAATCCCCCGAGTCACGATAAAGGTCTTTTAATCCCATTTCTGGCTACTCTGGAAAATCTGCAGGTGGTTCCGGACTCCCGGGCCAAAGTTGTTTTTGATGAGCGTACCGGGACGGTGGTTATGGGTCGTGATGTGATGATTGATACAGTTGCCATTGCCCATGGCAATTTAAGTGTTCAGATCAGTGAAACACCTCAGGTTTCACAACCCGGTCCTTTTGCCGGTGGGGAAACGGTGGTGACGCCGGAAACCACCATTAAAGTTGAAGAAGAAAAAGCCAACCTGATGGTCTTGCCAAAAACCGTACAGATTGATGAACTGGTTCGGGCTTTGAATGCTGTGGGGGTAACGCCCCGTGATTTGATGGCCATTCTCCAGGCTATTAATGCGGCCGGGGCGCTTCATGCTGATCTGGAAATCATGTAGGCTGTAGAAAGTTGAATAGTGTTTATCCGGAAATGTTCATTTCCTGATGAACGCTGTCAGCGATCAGCAGTCAGCTTTCAGTGAAATATCGAAAAAATAAATGGTTAAGCTGAGAGCTGAAGGCTGACAGCTAGTAGCACATCCGGAAAAATCAGTTTCCGGATGGAAACTAAAAATAAACGGCATGTGTTTTGCATTACACTCCTGTATCAGGAGGAAAAAAATGCCGTATAATCCTATCAACTTTCTTTCGAGCAGTTCGGTACTGGCCGAGTCTTGGAAGGCGACAAAAACACTTAAGAAAACCGGTGATTTTGCCGATAGTCCAAGCATGGAAAAAAAGCAAAACCCAGGTTTGCGTAAAGCATGTCGGCAGTTGGAATCATTGTTTCTTTCCCAGCTCCTGCAGGAGATGAGAAAAACAGTTCCCCAAGGTGGGGCGATTCCTGAGAATAACGCGGCAAGCCTTTATCAATCGCTCTTTGATAATCACCTGGCCGACCTTCTGGCTGAGCAACAGGCAACCGGATTGGGGGATTATTTTTATCGGGAATTGCTTGACACGGAGGGCAAAATCTCCTAAAGTTTTTCTGATTTCTGCCGATAGTAAAACCAGTAAAACTTTATTGAGGAGGTTAATCTTGAAGGTAGAGAATGTAATGAATAAACTCCAGGGGTTACTCAATCCTGACGCTGCAAAAGAGGTGCAGCCGCCTAAACAGGCGCAGAAGGTGACACAGCAGCAATCGGCCCAAATTGCCGGAGCGGCTGCGGATACGGTCAGCTTCTCTTCCCGTAGTCGGGATATTGCCCGGGTGGCCGAACAGGTGAAAGAAACTCCGGAGATTCGCCAGGATCTGGTGGCCCGGATGAAAACTGCGGTTGATGCCGGGAACTATCGGGTTGACACCCAGGATCTGGCGACCAAAATGATTAAGGAAATGCTCATGGAATCATTATTGTAATGAGATGATTGATAATTACAGTTGTTCCAGGCCATGGGTTTTTTGATCCATGGCCTTTTTTTTGTGGGAAGGAGAATTTAAAATGGGAACCTGCTTCGTACAGGCCATGAAAATGGTTGATCGCAAATTGACTTTGCTTGGCTGCATTGTTGATGTTTATCGACAAATGGAAGTGACTATGGTTGAGATTAACTCACAGCGGTTGTCCGAACTTATCTATGAAGGTGATCGGGTGATTGCTGAATTGAGCACCTTACTGGAAGAAGAACATATCTGGCTTGAAGACTTCAGCCGGGATAAAGCCCAGAAGTTTGTTACCTTGAAAGCCGTTGCCTTGTACTTTAAAGGTCAGGAACGGCAGCGATTGCTGGCTGGTTGTACCGAAATTGATCATTTGGTGACCCGGGTTAATCAGTACAGCCGGACTCTTGCTGATGACTTGCAGGTTATGAACTTGTTAAACAAGCGATATAGTGATTTTTTTCAACAAGTCTGTCCGGTTAATCTCGGTTACCAGCAGAGTGGGGTAATGAACTCTTCCGAGGTGGTCTTTCGGGGCCATGCTTTTAATCATCAGGTATAGATAGACTGTCTTGAAAAAAAGGAATTTGCCAAGAATGGAATTTTTACAAAGCCACTAAAAAAAGATTCAAGCTGGTTTTCTAAATAGTCGAAGGAAAATAAAACTATGACTGTCGGACTCAATAATACCCTGAATACTTCGCGCTTGTCACTCCTGAGCCAACAGGCCAATATTGACATAATTGGCCATAATGTAGCGAATGTCAATACCCCGGGCTATTCCCGGCAGGTCGGCATTGTCCAGACGACGCCACCCCTGGCCGACGCCCTGGGAATGAGGGGAACCGGGGTGACGACCACCCGGATTATGAACCTCTACGACCGCTTTGTCGGTATGCAGCTGAATATCGAAAATAGTAATAAGGGCATGTGGAATACCCGCGGCAGCGCATTAGCTGATCTGGAGCGGACCTTTAATGAAACCAGTGATTATGGCCTGTTGCCGGTAATGGGTGAATTCTGGAATGCCTGGGAGGATCTGGCCAATAATCCCGAAGGTATTGCCCAGCGGGTTTCAGTGGTTGAAA
>JAYEKE010000152.1 GCA_034660915.1 Pseudomonadota bacterium | reverse complement strand
TGATGGACTACCTGCCTCAAAATCATTTACTGATTATCGATGAAAGCCATGTTACTATTCCTCAAATAAGAGGCATGTATCGTGGTGATCGTTCACGCAAGGAAACTCTGGTTAACTATGGATTTCGTCTTCCTTCAGCTCTGGATAACCGGCCGTTGAAATTTGAAGAATTCGAGCAGATTGCCAATCAGATTATTTTTGTTTCAGCGACCCCGGGAGACTATGAACTTGAACATGCCGGGTCCGGATATGTTGTCGAACAGATTATCCGGCCAACCGGTCTGGTTGATCCTGAAGTCAAGGTTCTGCCGGCAAGCAATCAAGTTGATGATCTGATTGAGCGACTCAGGGAAGTAGTAGAACATGGTGAAAGAGCCCTGGTAACAACTTTGACCAAACGCATGGCCGAGGATCTCAGCAGCTACCTGCAGCAACTAAGGTTTAAGGTTCGTTACCTTCATAGTGATATTGATACTTTGGAAAGAACAGAGCTCATTCGCAATCTGAGGCTGGGGACTTTTGATATCCTGGTGGGAATTAATCTCCTGCGGGAAGGGTTGGATATTCCTGAAGTTTCACTGGTTGCTATTCTTGATGCTGATAAAGAGGGGTTTTTGCGTTCACACCGCTCACTGATTCAGACTTCCGGCCGGGCGGCCCGCAACCTGCATGGGATGATCATCATGTATGCCGACCGGGTGACCGGTTCCATGAGCAGTGCTATCAATGAGATGGAAAGAAGGAGGGAAGTCCAGCAGCAATATAATGATCTTTACCATATTACTCCCCACAGTGTGGTTAAAAGGGTGCAGGAATCAATGGAAACCGGCTATGGGACTGAGGAATCAGGGCAGACTGCAGCCGATGAAAATCTGGGGCCGATACTAGCACAGGGGAACAGAGTCTGTGAACGAACCATTAAACAATGGGAAAAAGAAATGGATAAGGCTGCTAAAGCACTGAATTTTGAACGGGCGGCGGAATTGCGAGACCGGATAAAAAAATTAAAAACCGAAATTATTTTAGCCTGAACGGCAGAATTTTTTCGATTAACGGGAACTCATGAATAATTGTCGGCAAGCAAAAAGTGCATGGTTCAAACTCATTATCATCCTGTCTGTAATGCTGTCGCTTAATCTGCCATTCCCATGTTCCGCAAAGCTTTACCCTGACAAAAAATCATCATTTTCTTCCTTTGCCACCATTATCAAATCACTTTCCATTATCCGACCGACTATTATGATTAATGTGGATGACTTGAAAAAATCATCCGACGAGAAAACAGATGATAAATTTCTTCAATATCTGAAGCTTTTTCCCACCATTGAGCAGGGCAGCATCAGTGGTCTGAAAATAGTGCTTCTGAGTAGAATCAATAAATGGAAGCTGGTTCTGAATAATCTTACCCTGATTATCAATGACTTTCAGCCTGAGTCAAATTCCCGGTGGCAATTAACCGGCACCTATGAATTGCAGCATCCTGCTCTTAAAACATCTGGCAGCATTTCCATGGAGCTGCAACTGGAGACAATAAAAAAGAAGTTCAACGGCAGGGGAAAACTGACAGTCACCGGCAAATCTTCTGATCATGTTTATACTTTCAGCATACCCATAATCATTGATGAAAATCTGGTATTGAAACCGGAATTATCTCTTGATGGTCATGCTCCCATCACTTCTGAACTGCAGGTCATGCTCCCATCTGCAGATAACCCTTTATGGAAGGTTACTTGCAGCGGGGAGTTAACGGATCTGGTGCCGCTGGCTGCAATGCTGCGAACGAATAATTTGTCAGCTGAGATAATGTTTCCGAAAAGCGGGCAACTTTATTATCGGCTGGTCCTCACCGGGGAAAAAACATTTCTCTGTCCCCCTTATGATGCCAGTTTACAGCTGAAAGCAAAAAAGTTCCAGTTTCAGTCAGCCAATGCTGATGTTGCAATCGAAGATGTCGGTTTTTTTGTGGATGCCGCCATATCCGTTCCAAGAAATGGACCTGGCGTTTTAAAAATGTCGACCATTCTTCATGGCGGTCCTTTTCTCTGGCATAACTATTTTTGGGATTTAACCGGCCAGGAGGCCAATGGTATATTTGAATGCATTTTGCCATTTCATAATGGATTTCCAGTGCTGGATTCGGGTATCAGTTTTTCCGGAAGGATTGAAGCTGATCCACTATGGACTGGTTCACTGAATGGAAGCTGGTCACCGGAGAAAGGAAGATTGTCTTTCAACGGCCAGCCCATGGATATCGCCAGAACTATAAAGATATTCACGCCAGACTTCCTGGAAGCACAACCACGGATATTGCAGGGGTTGGAAGCTGAAGGACGTTATCAGTTTTCGGCAACAATGGAAAAAGAAGGCCGTAAAATCACCATAATCGATGGGAATATATTAGTAAGCAGCGGAAATATCGGCAGTAAAGGCTATGGTCAAGTACATAATCTTGAAATTTCAATGCCATTGGCCGGCTTGACCTGGGATGATAAAGTGAAAAAATTGCAGGTCAGCAGCCAGGCAGCGCCAGTGATACTGAAATTTGGTTCTATCACCGGCCCTTACCTCCATGCCGAAGCCCAAACCATTCCGGTTAATTGGAAAGCTGAAAGTTTATCCATTCCGACGATGATTGATATTGTTGCCATCGGTTGTCCAATCAAGATCAGCAACTTCATCATTCATCATCCATTACTGACAACTCAACAACGGGCTGAGTTGAAGCTGGAGGTTAACTCTGCACCCTTGGAGAATCAATTACCTGAGCTGCCGGTTTCCGCGAAAATAATTGAGCTGATAAACGAGATTCGCCATCATTTGCAGGCTGGCCTTAATCTGTCTTTTGCTGAAAACCAACTTGAAGTGCAGGGCAAAATAAAATTCCCTCTTTTTTCCGGCCTGGTAGGGATAGAAAACATTCAAGTTCGCCGGCCGTTTTCTTCGTCAAGAGTCATTGCGCTGGATATGGAGGCCAGAAAACTGGATCTACAAGAAGTCACCGCCCTGGTGCAGGCGGGTTCAGCCACGGGAATCATTGATATAAACCTGAAAAATTTTGAAATTTCCTATGGACAACCATCCAAATTTGATTTAGAGATTAAATCAGTTAAAACTTCAGGCATACCCCAGAAAATCAGTGTCGAAGCGATTGAAAATCTTTCTATGATTAGTTCCGGCAGTAGCGCCGGCCATGGTTTACTTAATGTTGGGATTAACCGGTTTTTCAGTCATTATCGCTATGGGAAAATTGGCTTGTATTGTCGTTTGCGTGATGATGCTTTTCAATTGCGGGGTCTTATACATCAGGGCGGTCGGGAATACGTGGTTAAACGTGGGTTACTGACCGGAGTTGACGTGATTAATTACAACCCTGAAAATCGGATCAGCTTTCGGGATATGCAGGAAAGGGTGTTACGGATTTTTAACAAGAAATAATCATCCCTGAAAATTTTCAGAAACCATTAAACCTCAATGAGTGGAGAAAATCATGAAAAAATGCCAATGGTTGGTGATGCTGTTACTGATGGTACTGGTTTCCTGTGTTACTATTAACATCTATTTTCCGGCAGCAGCAGTGCAGAAGGCTGCAGAGCAGATTGTTGATGAAATCAGATCCGGAGATGAAAGACAGCCGGTGCAACCGATACCGGAAGAAACGCCTGCGGAGACAAAAAGTGAACAACAGGGTTTCAGGATAGATTTTATCCGTCAGGCTGAAGCTGCGGAAAAACTGGATATTAATGTTTCAACCTCAACCATCCGGGGGGTGAAACAATCGATGAAAAAACGGTATCCACAGCTGAAAGATGCTTATCAGAAAGGTTTTTTTGGTGAAGGGGCGGATGGCCTGCTCCATTTACGGCAGAAAAATCAGCTGCCCTTAAAAAAACGGGCCCGGTTAAGCAGTCTGGTTAAGGCAGAAAACAGTGACCGCCAGGCACTATATGGAGAAATTGTCAGGGCCAATCGCCTCGGGGCTGATGCCACCCCTAAAGTTGCGGCCATTTTTGCCCGGACCCTTAGAGCGAAGGCCCAAAGTGGATGGTGGATTCAGGATGATAAAGGAAACTGGTTGCGGAAGTAACAGGACACCGCCCTTCGTTCGGAAAGCACAATTGTGGTCAGGATTAACGATGTATTACAAAAGGCGGGGTGAAAACCCCGCCTTTTGGTCAATTTCCGGCTGATCGGGGCTTGGTCAATCAATAACCAGCAAACCTATGTATTCTTTATTGCCGGTATCGGAATATCTATAGAAAAGAAAGGTATAGGTATAGATAGTAGTATAGCAGCTATTGTTATAGAAATTTGGTAACTATTCAGCACATCTTTATGAGGTGCACTGCTGTGAGCAAAACCGGGACTGTCCCCGAGCTTTTTGGTTTAGAAGGGGACTGTCCCAGGCTTTTGCGGCGCCTGCCGACATTGTTTCATAGTCCGTAAACATCTGGGACAGCCCCCGGTGAAGCTGGGGACAGTCCCGAGTTTACTACTTAAGGTGCAATACAACGTGCTGAATAGTTACCTATAATTTTTTTCTTCCATTTAATAGCCGTCGGCTGATTTATTAAACCCCGAAAAAAAGCCAATATTCCGGCTGGGTTCTGAATCTTTAAAATCAATTTCTTTGACCAAACCGGTAAGCATCGCGTCCGGATTTAATTCAACTCCATTTATCCGAAGCTTCCGCGTGACGGTGGCGAAATCACCGGGAGTTAGAGTAAGATATTTTTTTAATTCATCCTGCCAATGCTTTTTGCGCTTCAGCTCTATTCCCTTCTCCTTGAAGATTGATTGAAAAAGATCCCAGGCCTGCTCTGGTTTTAAAAAATCAAACTTTATTTTCAGGTCAAAACGACGCAATGATGCCGCATCAAGGCTGTCCATCAAATTGGTTGAACAGATAAAAACACCTTGATAGCGCTCCATCTGAGTCAAAAGTTCATTGACTTGAGTTACTTCCCAACTTTGCCTGGCTCCATTTCGATCACGTAAAAAGCTGTCCGCTTCATCCAGCAGTAAAATCGCTTTTTCGTAAATCGCCTCGTCAAACATTCCAGCAATATTGGCTTCCGTCTCTCCCACATACTTGCTCAGCAAATCTGAACTTCGTTTAACCAGTAAAGGTTTATCCAGCTGCCGGGCCAGGTAATGACCAAACTCCGTCTTGCCGGTACCTGGAGGACCATAAAGACAAAGTCTACCTTCACTATGTCTACGCAAACCATCGACAATCCCTCTAAGGTCGTGATCGGGATTGACCGCACCTAATCGATACCTGATCTGGTTTCTTGCCTCAACCACCGGTTTTTCAGGATAACCCATCGCCGTCTGAGTCGACTCTAAAAGCTTCTCCAATCGCTTTTCATTTTCACCGGTAGTTTTAAGCTCCTGGCAACGCACAACCCGGGCCGCCCGGGCAATAACCGCCGGAGCAATATATTTATTGTCAGCCAAAAGCTCCATCCACTCGGTACTAACCGGTATATCCCTTAAATAATTTTTCAAGATGTCCAATCGAGTTGAACGCGGCGGATGATTCAGATGAAACACAATATCAAAACGGCGGATAAAAGCATCTTCCGCAAAATGGATATTATTGGCAATCCAGATGGCCGGCACCAAGTTGTTTTCCAGGTTTTTATTGATCCAGGCCTTAAGGTTAAGAGAATCACCATCATGAAAAAAGCTGAATCCCTCGGTCAACAGGCTGTCAATTTCATCAAAAATGATTAAAGCGTCTTTCTGACGAGACAAAATTTGCTGCGCCAGCTGAAAAGCCCGTAAACGCTTTGGTTTATCGTAAGGTTTTTCTTCGTCACCTATGTTGACTTCATAAAGTTTGCAGCCAATGGTTTTAGCAATGGTTTTGGCAAATTCGGTCTTGCCGGTTCCCGGAGGACCGTAAAGCAGAATATTCACCCCTTTTGTCTGTTGCTCACAGGCCCGTCCAAGGTGATCCCTAATCAGGTCAAACTTATCTTCCACATGGAGATAATTGCTCTCCGTCAATTCAGGTGGACCAGCCAGAGCAAAGTAATTTCGCAATAACACCGCCACCGTGACATCTGGTTCCTGGAGCAAGTCATTCAATCCTTCCAGAAGGTCAAATTTATTGTTTAACTCAAATTGCGAACTTCGGTCGATACTTAACAAACCCGATCGTGCCAACAAACCCTGCCGGGAAAGTGCATCACAGGTCTCTTGATGGTCAAGTTCAAGAATAGTCGACAGGATAGTAGAAAACGCCTCAACATTGACCTCTCCAAATATACCAGTCACATCCTGGAGCCCCCGGTTTCCTTTAAGAATAACTATAAACATCAAAATAATTTGCTCCGCTTTATTTAAACCGATATACTCGGCAATTTTCTGACAATTACGCGCCAAGTGTTTATTTGGTCCGACTGATTTGTTTGTAATCTTCTCCTTCTGGTCTTCCAGAGCCCCAAGAAACTGTTTTTTGTCCATTTTCTTATCTTCGAGATGCTCCAGGCCGACAGCAGCAAGAATATCATAATCGTAGGTAAAACCTTTCCTTTCTAATTTTTTCCAGCCTCTCAGTTCCAAAAGTATCCTTAATCCCCACAGGAAGGTTAAATTTTGCTGTTTCTCATCCATAACCGACACTCCAGCATTTACTCTTTTACTTTTTCTTCTACGCATAGCCACCTCATATTTTACTGGTTGCAGTTCTTCAAAAACCCCTTGATTTTTACTCTCTACTCATTTATATAAAACAAAATAGCGACAAAAGAAAGGTCGCAACCAACCTATGACGACATGATATGTCGCTATCTATAAGAGGCTTTTTTTATGAGTGAAAATTTTCTTCGCAAACTAATAATGCTGCAGCACATCCCGAGATTTCCAGCCAAGATATCAACCAGTACGCTCAAACAAATATTAGCGAATAACGGCTTCGAGATAACCCAGCGCACTATTCAGCGTGATCTCAAGTCGTTATCCGGCATTCTACCGGGGTTGCAGGTGGATGAGGATAAAGATATTCCGGGTTGGTCCTGGTCAAAAGAAACCAGGTTGAAAGACATTCCGACCATGGATAGCAATATGGCATTAACTTTTCAGCTGGTTGGTCGTTTTCTTAAAGATATATTTCCTCCATCAGTTCTGAACCAGCTTAAACCCTACTTTGAAAGTTCACAAAAGGTCCTGGATGCTGCAGAAAATCATGGCTATATACATTGGCAGGAAAAAGTCCGTATCTTGTCTCGAACCCAGGCCCTCATTCCAGCTGGGATCGATGAAGATGTAATTATGGTTATCTACGAGGCACTGTTTAAAGGTAGGCAGGTTCGGGCACGTTACAGAACTCGTTCCGGGGATGAAGTGGAATATGATCTTCACCCTTTAGGATTAGTCTTTCGGGAAAGTGTAATCTACTTGGTAACAACGATCTGGAATTACCAAGACATACGCCAGCTGGCTTTGCATCGTTTCAAAAAGTGTGAATTGCTGGATGAAGACGTAGCCACACCTGACGGCTTCTCTTTGGATGGCTATATAGCTGCCGGGGGTTTTGATTATAGTGAAGAAGAGAATAAAACCATCACATTAAAAGCTCTGTTTTTTTATGGTGCCGGCCATCATCTACTTGAAACTCCACTCAGCGAGGATCAGGAAATTTCAGAGCCTGGGGAAGGTCAATTGCTGATAAAGGCAACAGTCAACGACAGTGCCCAAATCCGTTGGTGGTTGATGGGATTTGGCGATAACGTGGAAGTATTGGAACCGGAAGAACTGCGGGGAGAGTTTGTAGAAACCGCTGAAAATTTATTAGAAATCTATCAAAGTTAAGGTAGTGTCAATGATTTAACAGCTTTTTTTCTGGCAGCACCCTGAAGTTGTGTTCTGATCCTGTTTTAGGTGTATGTTAACGGTGCAAAATTTTGCTGATGCTCTCCACGCACAATGGCATAGCAACAGGTCTTTATTATTCCATCCATACTTAAAATTACTTCTATCCCCCTTATATTAATTTTTCAAAGGGTAGATGTCTCACCTTCATTGTCACAGAGGGTTTTAGGTAGTTAATTGATTTAACTAACCCAAATGCAACAACACCCTCAATTCTCGTTCCAAATCTAGCACTTGGATGGCAGTAATCAATAATATAAGTACTATTTGTGTCATCGCTTCCAACATTTACCTTCCAATATCCAACACCTTCCGGAGTAAGTGTTCTTTGCTCTGATCCAGAGTACACCTTTTTATAAAGTATTTCACCAACTCCACAACATACAATAAAATCAGGATTGTAGATTGTAATTTGAGTTTTAATCTCTTGACTATCTTCTTTTGCAACTTCTAACAATGTATCATACTCTACAGACCCACTACCTGCATTTTTCTTCAATTGCATAAACCCAAATGGGGCCAAGGATTCAACAATATCTTTATTTTTGACTTCTTCCCATGTCAGATTTGAATCAAGTAAAGGAGCGCACCAATTTCTAACTTTGCGCCACCATACGTGTGGATCTTTTTTTAACTCTGCTCGCAGATCATGAGAGGAAGAATCAAAATTACCGCTTTTTTTGTCTTCATTGCTTATACCAAAATTTGCGTCTTTTAAAATGAACAATATTTTAACTTTCGATTTCAAGTATTCTTCAGGCGAAGGTAATCCATCCTTTATAAACGGTTCTCTCCCTTCCTTTTTCATCCAAATATCAAATAATTTATTTTCCCTATCTGAAATATTCATAAATTCCTGTAATTCATCGGTGTTGGACATTTTTCATCCTCTCACTGCGCATTTAGAAGATTTATTAATGATTCTAACAATTCGGAGTTGAAAAACCATGTTGAATTCGGTTCGTCAATCTGGGTTTCCTCAGCCTGAGAGCCAAGAAGAGATGTAATTTGTTCTTTTGATATATTGAAGTATTGACAGAGACGGTCAAAGTAGAACTTCATCACTAAGCCTTTGGAAGATGTACTCTCTCTTGGGAAAATACTCACAATAACATTTCGAACTTTTTTATCCCCCATGTAGCCAACGAAAGCAACATTTGTGAGAGTTCGATTCATTCCGCCAAATAAAGGATTCAATTCTAATAACGCTTTGTCATAAAGTTCAATAACTCCGCTTTTCTCAGCAAACCCCCTCAGTTCCTCTAAAGATCGAGGAGGTTTACGTTTAGACTTGCTTTCACCTCGGCTCTGAACTTCATTTTCATCAAGCAACATGGATCGCCCTAGAAATTCCCCTTGCTCGGTTTTGAAGTAGGCGAAGGTCGCAACGTTGATATCTACGTCGTGAGTTTCAGAGAGATATTTCACAATTCTTTCCGTTGCCGAGTCAATAGATGAAGCCACTATAAACATGCGATGTCTTTCATTCAGGACTTCTGGCAAATCCGTCTGGAATTTTTCTCGGAAAGCTTGCTCCAAGTTTTTCCCTTTTAGAAAACGGTTCGCTAGTTCGTTGATTGTCTCATGTCCCAAATCTTGAATCCATGACGCATAGTCCAGTGTTTGAGTCACAATATCACGTGGCGTCTTGTCACGTTTAAGTTCAAGAACAACAAGATTACCTACATGGTCAAGAGACAACAAGTCAATGATTCCGCCATAAGCTGTCTCGACTTGCTGACCAATGACAAGAAGATCAGAGTTGATAAGGTTGATATCGTGCCACAGCCATTCCTCCAACCGAGATTCAAAGTCGAGTTTCTGCTTTGGTATAGACACCGGACGCTGGTTATTTATCTGCCATAGTTTCATTTCGGTTGGCATGTTGTTCTCTCCCCTTGCAATCAACGACCAACATGACGCTCGAGAAATGGGCGTGCGGCTATTTCTTGTTGCTGTCGATGCTTTTGTTAGAGATTTTCATGATGTACCTTTGACTCAGCCACTCCTTCCATTCTTCAAATTCTGGTGACCCTTGAATTGATGAAATGAATTTCTCAAATGTACATCCAATTAAATACGATTTTGCATCATCCTTTAGTCGGGAAATATACTCAGGAATCACATGCTGAAAATGGTTGTTTCCTTTTGGAAATAGCGTGATGGAGTAAAACTCATCAACATCCCCAACTTGGATCATTTTTAACCCAAGAAGATGATTTCTCCAAACTTGACGATATTTATCTGTTCCGAAAATTTTATCATCTGGGTTTTTGAAAAAACCAGATGCTCTTGCCGTTTGCCAGTATGGGAATTCCTGATTTTCAATATTGGTCGATTCTGTTTTCCCGATGGGATAAGCCTGTTCTGTATATTTTACCTCAATTCCAATGCCGCATGTATTTCCGTTTTTCAGAATGACTTTGAGATAGGTGTCAAAGGCTGTTCTATCATTCAGATATTTCTCTTTTGGCGATGGTGCATATTCTATTTTGATCAACTGAATTTCAGCACAATCAATATTCCAAACCTTGGAAATGATGCTGTCAGCTACTTCTTGATTGGTGTCCAGCGGTGCGAGCAAATTGAAAGGAATGTGTTCACTACGTAAAAGATCGGCATCACGCTCTCTAGAGTAGGAAGGATAACGTTGCCTGAGGACCTCTCTTGAATTCAGTTTATCGTAATAATTCAACAATGTTTTGCCATCTGAATCGATCAACCTATTTCCATAATCTTGAAATTCGACCTTTAAAACTTCTGCACGATATTTCGATTGAAAGAGTCGGGCTTTCGCTTTGAATTCATCATCTGGCTTATATTGTGTGCCGATATTCATTTTTTATTGATCTCCAACGCCGCTGACATGGTCAAGTAAAAGTAGACACTTAAGGCTGTTTTACATATCTCGGATAAAATTCTATAAAATTTAGCAATATTATATTTATTGTCTATATTACTTAGCATGAAAAAGACAGAGTCCTAAAACGATGGTTTGCTTCGACGTAGTTTTTCCAATTCATCCATATTATCAATATTCCATTTGGCCCACGAATCAGCAAGTATACTCCCTTTTAGTTTGTCACCAATATCGGAATCAGCCATTCCCTGTTTCAGTAATGTGTAACCTTCAATATATTCGTTTTCAAAGTGCTGCTTAAAACTAGGAAGCGAACTATCTAATAACTCTGTATGTCACCGACGTTCTGAAACTGTACGAATTGTGGCGGTATGAAAATGCTGTATTTTCTTCAAAAAGAAGGTGTAAAGAACTCTTCTTAATTCTTCATATTCTTCAAGTTTAGCAATAGCAAGGGTCG
>JAYEKE010000151.1 GCA_034660915.1 Pseudomonadota bacterium | reverse complement strand
GGCTCCGCCTCACCGGCCATGAAAAAGCGTATTGCCATCCCCTTAAAATGGGTTATAAAGAATAAACTACAATCTTTATTTGGCAACGGGGGCACGCCGTTATCTCCCATTTAGCCGTTGTCACATTTGCACCATAGGCGATTAATGAAAATTTTTGTTATTGGGACCAGGGGCATACCGGATATTCCCGGAGGGGTGGAAACCCATTGCCAGGAGCTCTATCCCCGGATTGTGGCGGCAGGCCATGAGGTTACAGTTACAACCAGGGTTCCATATGTACAGGAAAAGAGAAAAAGCTGGGAAGGGATATCGCTTAAACATATATTTGCTCCCCGCAAAAAAAGTCTTGAAGCTTTAGTCCACACATTCCTTGCCGTTATTATTGCCAAGGTTTCCAAACCTGACCTGATTCATGTCCATGCCATCGGACCCAGTCTGCTGGTTCCTTTAATGCGCCTGCTGGGGATGAAAGTTGTCATGACTAATCATGGCCCTGATTATAATCGTGGGAAATGGGGTGCTTTCGCCAGGCAGATCTTGCGATTAGGAGAATATTGGGGAGGTAAATACGCCAACGAAGTTATTGTAATTTCTAATGTTATTGGAAACATTGTCAAACAAAGATGTAACCGGGAGGTCAAGCTTATTTATAATGGCGTTACTCTGCCGGAAAAAACTACAAAAACCGACATTTTAGAACAGTGCGGCATTATACCGGATAAATATATTCTGAATGTCGCCCGCCTGGTTCCTGAAAAAGGTTTACATGACCTTATTGACGCATTTACAAAAATTTCAGGAGAGCAACAACTGGTAATCGCCGGAGATGCTGACCATGAAACAAAGTACAGCCGGGAATTAAAAGAGAAGGCGGCTACAGACAGCCGCATTATTCTGACCGGCTACATTACCGGTGAATATCTTAATCAGGTTTTTTCGCATGCCAGACAATTTGTCCTGCCGTCATATCACGAAGGGCTTCCCATTGCGCTACTGGAGGCGATGAGTTACAACATTCCGCCATTGGTTTCTGACATTCCTGCCCATAAAGAGGTTCAGTTACCGGAAAGTTGTTATTTCAGGTGTGGTGATGTCGCACATCTGCAAAGTCGGCTTGAAATTGCTCTAAGTGACGACGGCAGCAGTTTTAAGCAGATCAATTACCGGTCTATGGTCGTTGAAAAATACAACTGGGATAAGATTACACAGCAAACGATAGCCGTATATGAGAAAGTTCTGGGCCGGTAGTAAAGTGCTATTTGCCTGCTTGATGCGTGTTTGACCCTTTTCGCCTTGCTTGATCCACTTTTCTTTTCAAGATTTATTTATTACTTTGCAAACAGTATTTAAAACTGCAGTGATAAGTGGAAAATACCATGATTTTTTAATAGAGGAAGATAAAATCCTATGAAAAAAGCATTAATCACCGGCATTACCGGCCAGGATGGTGCTTACCTGGCCGAATTTCTCCTGGACAAAGGCTACGAAGTCCACGGCATCAAACGCCGGGCGTCTTCTTTCAATACCGCCCGGGTCGATCATCTTTACCAAGATCCCCACGAAGAGCAAGTCCGCTTCTTCATGCATTACGGCTGTCGGAGATCAGAGGTCGGAGATCGGAGGGCGGGCAGGGAGAAAGGCTGAGAGATCAAGCGATCTGTTCAACTTCAAAATTGATTTTGGAACCTATCTCACGTTCGGTAAGCGCCAATTCATATCTAGCTTGAAGATTCATCCAAAATTGACCGCTGTTTCCAAAATAACGCGCGAGCCGCAGTGCTGTTTCAGCGCTAATCCCTCTTTTCCCATTGAGGATTTGTGTAATACGTCCTGAAGGAACACACAGTGAAATTGCCAGCCGGTTGGCCGAAAGCCTGCGCGCTGAAAGTTCACGTTTAAGTATGCGACCCGGATGTACTGGTTTCATAATTTCACCCCCGATGGTAATCTATAACTTCAACATCGAATGCATCACCGTCTTTAAAGCGGAAACAGATACGCCATGGCCCGTTTACCGTCATTGCCCATTGACCTGCCCTATCCCCGGACAGCTTGTGCAGGCCGAGGCTTTTTAGGGGACTTAGGTCCTTGATGGATTCTGCGGCATCAAGAGCAGCCAGTAGGTCCTCGGCCGCGTCCGTGTCCATGCCTCGAAATTTGGACTTCCCCTCTGTATAAAAGCGTTGAGAGCGGCTGTTGGCCCATGATCGAATCATACAAATAATATACTACGAAAAGCGTAGGATGGCAAACGTTATTAGGAGGCGGGCTTTAAAACCTATAACAACTTCGAGTAATCAATTATGGAAAAGAATGCTAAAATCTATGTTGCCGGCCACCGGGGCATGGTGGGTTCGGCTATCGTCCGCCGGCTGCGAAAAGATGGCTATGATAATCTTTTGTTGAAAACCAGCGCCGAGCTTGATCTTACCGATCAGCAGGCGACGGCGGTTTTTTTTGCCGCCGAGCAGCCGGAATATGTCTTCCTGGCGGCGGCCAAAGTGGGTGGGATTCATGCCAACAACGAATACCCGGCGGAATTCATCTACGACAACCTGATTATTGAAGCCAACGTGATTCACCAGGCCTGGGTGGCGGGGGTGCGGCGGCTGCTTTTTCTTGGCAGTT